>JBFGDP010000113.1:0-7792 GCA_041580575.1 Christiangramia sp. | reverse complement strand
CCTCTGATAGTGACATAGGCAAAATTTTCTTTTACCACTACAGGGTCGCAACCCAGTACGTGTTGTAAAAATGAAACCTGTGTGGGGCTGGCCGGGTTCTCAAGGCTATATATGTACATCCCTGTGGCGCTTCCCAGGTACAGGTGATCTTCATAATTAAAGATGGTTTCTATTTGCCAACCTGCATATTCAGAGCCTAGAAGATTGGTATTAGATGGATTGGAAATATCAAAAACAGATAATGACATTTGATCTGCCACATACAGGTAGTTTTCCTTAATGCTAAACCTCGCCATGCTGCCACCGGTACCAGTTCTGCCACCTTCAGCACTACTGTTATCCAGGGTCAGCCAGTCATCGGCAATATTTACCTGTTCTATTTTACGGGTCTCAATTACATAGCCAATAATTACCTCTACATTCGAATTGAAATTCTCAAAGTCTACGTAGCTTACCCCGGCTGGAGCATTCTCATAATAGGTAGGGAATACATCCTGAACTCTCGATATTTCTCTGATATTGTTAATGTCACGAAGGTCAAAAACGACCAGATCCATTCCGTTGTCGGCATATAATCTATCGTCCTTTATCGCGATATCCATATTCCGTGGAATATTCAGGAATTTGATATTCGTTGGGTTGTAGGGGTCTGTATTGTCTATAATATGTACACCTTCATTTTTATCGTTGATGAAAATAAAATCCTTCCAGGCATAAATTTTTCCAGATTCCTTAATAATTCTTGGTTCCTGGATCTTAACAGAGGCTCTAAAATTTGCAATAGACTGGGTGACCGGTACTGCAACTGTAACCAGATGAGATTCCGGATCTTCAGAACAGGCGATCCCGAAAAATAGCATTAGGATAATTGGTAAGAGCAGTAATCTTTTCATCTTTTAAACCTGTTAGTTAATTACTAGATGAAGTATTAGAGAAAAGGTTGCGTGAAATGTAAATTAATTTTTTCTGTCACTTTGTCAGAACTTCGTTTAGTCCTATCTTTGCGAATCTAAAAACCGACCGGTTATTACAGATTTATGGAGAAGACAATAGACGAAAAAAAACAGGGAAACTCTTTAGTCCTGGAGCCTAAGGCAGAGAATAGTCGTAAGCTTTTTATTGAAAGTTACGGTTGCGCTATGAATTTTAGTGATAGTGAGATCGTAGCTTCTATTCTATCAAAAGAGGGCTTTAATACCACGCAGAATCTTGAAGAGGCAGATCTTGTGCTGGTAAATACCTGCTCGATTAGGGAGAAGGCAGAACAAACTGTACGTAAACGTCTTGAAAAATATAATGCCGTAAAAAGAATTAACCCGGGAATGAAGGTTGGAGTCCTGGGCTGCATGGCAGAAAGGTTAAAGAGCAAGTTTCTTGAAGAAGAAAAGATCGTGGACCTGGTTGTAGGTCCAGACGCCTATAAAGATCTTCCAAACCTAATTAATGAAGTTGAAGAAGGCCGGGATGCCATTAATGTGATCTTAAGTAAGGAGGAGACTTATGGTGATATTTCACCGGTAAGATTGCAAACTAACGGTGTATCTGCTTTTGTATCCATTACTCGTGGTTGTGATAATATGTGTACTTTTTGTGTGGTACCATTCACCCGCGGAAGGGAAAGAAGCCGTGACCCGCAAAGTATTGTTGAAGAAGTGAACGATCTCGCCGCTAAAGGCTATAAGGAGATTACCCTTCTGGGCCAAAATGTAGATAGTTATTTGTGGTATGGGGGAGGACTTAAAAAAGATTTTAAGAACGCAACCGAAATTCAGAAAGCCACGGCAACAAATTTTGCAGCATTGCTTAAGCTTGTGGCAGAAGCCCAGCCTAAAATGAGAATACGATTCTCTACATCCAACCCACAGGATATGACCCTGGATGTGATCGAGACTATGGCTGCATACAGGAATATTTGTGATTATATACATTTGCCGGTGCAGAGTGGTAGTGACCGTATTTTGAAAAAAATGAATCGTCTTCATACCAGGGAAGAATACTTCAGATTAATAGATAATATTAAAAGGATGATCCCAGGTTGTGGAATTTCTCATGATCTAATTACAGGATTCCCAACAGAAACAGAGGAAGATCATCAGGATACTCTTTCCCTGATGGAATACGTGCAGTATGATTTTGGGTATATGTTCGCATATTCTGAAAGACCGGGTACCATGGCCGAGCGTAAACTGGAGGATGATGTTCCTGAAGAAGTAAAAAAGAGAAGGCTGCAGGAAATTGTAGACCTTCAGCAAAAACATAGTAAACAAAGAACAGAAAGATTCCTTGGACAGACCGTAGAGGTCCTGATCGAGAAAGAATCTAAAAAATCTTCGGCTCACTGGAGTGGTAGAAATTCACAAAACACCGTGGTGGTTTTCGATAAACAGGATTACAAGGTGGGAGAATTCGTCAATGTAAAGATCAAGGATTGCACCAGTGCTACTTTGATCGGGGAGCCGGTAGGTTATAGTGATAATAACTAAAATATATCCTGGAATTAGCAGGATCTAATATATATGGAGTCAGTTCAGGCAATTAAACAACGTTTCGGAATTATAGGGGATGATCCCAAATTAAATCGTGCAGTTGAAAAGGCGATCCAGGTGGCGCCAACAGATATTTCTGTACTGGTAACCGGTGAAAGTGGTGTAGGTAAGGAAAGTATACCAAAGATCATTCATGCCCTATCCCATAGAAAACATGGTAAATATATCGCGGTAAACTGTGGTGCTATTCCAGAGGGGACCATAGATAGTGAGCTCTTTGGGCATGAGAAAGGAGCATTTACCGGTGCTACTCAAACGCGGAACGGTTACTTTGAGGTAGCCGATGGTGGTACCATCTTTCTGGATGAGGTGGGAGAACTACCTTTGCCTACCCAGGTAAGATTACTGAGAGTTTTAGAAAACGGAGAATTCATAAAAGTTGGATCCTCCAAAGTTCAAAAGACCAACGTTAGGATAGTGGCAGCTACGAACATTAATATGTTCGAATCTATTAAAAAGGAAAAATTCAGAGAAGATCTTTACTATAGGCTGAGTACCGTGGAGATCAATCTTCCGCCTTTGCGTGAAAGAAAGGATGATATCCATTTGCTTTTCAGGAAATTCGCTTCAGATTTCGGTCTCAAATATAAAATGCCTACCATCAAACTTGAAGATGACGCTGTAGAACTTTTATTAAAATATAGATGGGGTGGTAACATTCGTCAATTGCGGAACATTGCAGAACAGATCTCGGTCCTGGAACAGAACAGGGTTATTACCAGGGATGATCTAATACATTATCTTCCCGATGTGGGCAGTAACCTGCCGGCAGTAATTGCAGATAAGAAAAAGGAAGGAGACTTCAGCAATGAGCGTGAGATCCTTTATAAGGTGCTGTTCGATATGAAAAGTGACCTGAACGACCTGAAGAAATTAACTCTGAAACTAATGCAGGAAGGCGATAGCAAACAGGTGCAGGATGATAATGAAGGTCTTATTCAGAAAATTTACGGGAATAGTGGTGACGATATAGATGAATCTGATATCGATAATGATGAACTGAACGTTTTACAGATCCCGCAAAAAAATAATACTGAAGCCAGGCAGGAAGAAAAAGATAAATACTATTTTGCTGAAGAGATCGAGGAAGAAGAAACGCTCTCCCTTCAGGATAAAGAGCTGGAACTTATTAAAAAATCTTTGGAAAGGCATAGCGGAAAGAGAAAGGCAGCAGCTGAAGAACTTGGTATTAGTGAAAGAACGCTTTACCGTAAGATCAAACAATATAATTTATAGTTTTTAGCGATTGCCGAAAGCTTTTACAATTTTATGAAAAGAGCCCTTTTAGTATTTTGTGCAGTTTTGATGTTCACCTTCCAGTCCTGTGGTATCTATTCTTTTACCGGGGCAGATACCGGTGAGGCTGAAACATTCCAGGTGAATTTTTTTCAGAATAATGCAGATCTGGTTGAACCGGGAATAGACCGGGCGTTCACGATCTCCCTGCAGGACCTTATTCTAAACCAGACCAGTTTAAACCTGACCAATACTAATGGAGACCTGATTTTTGAAGGCGAGATCACCGAATATTATATTTCTCCTATGTCTGCTACTGCTCAAAATACGGCAGCACAGAACAGGTTAACTATAACGGTGAACGTGAGATATTATAATACCCTGGAGCCGGATAAGGATTTTGAGCGACGATTCTCATTTTATTTTGATTATCCTGCGCAGACCCAATTGGTAGGGGCAGCTTTGGAAACGGCTTTAGACGAAATTTATACTAGACTAACTCAGGATATTTTTAATGCGGCTTTAACCGACTGGTAATGGATGTAAAAGCACTTACATACCTGCTGGAGAATCCGGGGGAAATCACCCCGGAGCAAACCCGGGAGCTTGAGAAAGTTTTGATCAGAGCTCCGTATTTCCAGGCAGCACGTGCGGTCAGGTTAAAAGGGCTAAAAGAGCACCAGGAATTCAGCTATAATGATGCTTTAAAAAAAACCGCTGCCTATACTACAGATCGCAGTATATTATTTGAGTTCATTACTTCAGCAGAATTCAATCAAAACCAGATCGCAAAACAAATCAGGGAGCAGGAGGAAAGATTGAAGGAGATCACTGTTTATGAGCCTGAGGAGGTACATGGCAGGAGAAGCATCGATATTAACGAGGCTATTAAAATGAAGCAATCTGAATCTGAAATGGTTCTGGATCCTGCATTATTTGAAAGGCCGGATAGTGTTGTGGAACAAAGTGAATTAACTGGTGAGGAATCTGAGGAATCGTCTGAAGATCAATTAGAAATTGGAAAACCATTGGAGTTTGACGGGAATGAATCACATTCATTCTCTGAATGGTTGAAATTGACCAGGGCTCAGCCAATTCAAAGAGGGGACGGCGAAAAGGATGAGGATGAAGAGAACCGCACCCGCAAATTCGAACTTATTGAAGAATTTATATCGAAAAATCCGAAAATAAAGCCGGGGAAAACGCCTTCTAAGATCAATCTTGCCGAACAAAGTGCAACCGCACCGGAATCCCTGATGACAGAGACCTTAGCCAAGGTGTACCTGGAACAGAAAAACTATAAAAAAGCCATACAGGCATATAAAATATTAATTTTGAAAAATCCCGAAAAAAGTGGTTTCTTTGCAGACCAAATTCGGGCAATCGAGAAATTACAAGACACTAATAACGCATAAGAATGAGTACATTCACTATTTTTTTAGCTTTAATAATTATCGTGGCATTTTTGCTGGTAGTTGTAATCATGGTACAAAATCCTAAAGGTGGTGGGCTTTCCTCATCTTTTGGAGGTGGCGGTCAGCAAATGGGAGGTGTAAAGAAAACCACAGATTTTCTTGATAAAAGTACCTGGACCCTTGCTACTTTATTGTTGGTTTTGATCCTGCTTTCTAATGTGACTATTATGGATGCTCCTGCAGATGCTGCAACGAGAGTTTTTGAAAGTGACGAACCTGTAAATACAGAAATGCCTGCGACCCAGACTCCGGCTCAACCGGTAGAAACTGACAGCGCGCAGTAAATAACATATATTATTAGATATTGAAAATGCCAGCTTATGACAAGCTGGCATTTTTTTTTGGCTAATGGCAGGAATACACGGGTGGCATAATTTTAGAAATATCCCTTACCACATTCAAAAAATTAATTAACCTAATAATAAATTTTATTAAACATGGGACTAAACATTAAACCGCTTTCAGACAGGGTTGTTATTGAACCTGTTGCAGCAGAGAACAAAACTGCCTCTGGGATCATTATTCCTGAGACCGCTAAAGAAAAACCTCAAAAAGGAAAAGTAGTGGCTGTAGGTTCTGGAACCAAGGACCACAAGATGACCGTTAAGGAAGGTGATATGGTTCTTTATGGTAAATACGCAGGTACCGAGCTTAAATTGGAAGGTACAGATTACCTGATCATGCGGGAAGATGATATACTGGCTATAGTATAAATGTGACTCTTTAATCTTCTGCTGCCGCAGGAGTAGTAATCAATATTAATTAATTAACCATATTTTTTCTGAGCTCTTATGCTCGTGAAAATTAAAATCTATAAAAATGGCAAAAGATATAAAATTTGACATCCAGGCCCGTAACGGGATCAAACGTGGAGTAGATGCATTAGCCAATGCTGTAAAAGTTACTTTAGGACCAAAAGGTCGTAACGTGATTATTAGTAAATCATTTGGAGCGCCAACGGTTACTAAAGATGGTGTAACTGTAGCTAAAGAGATCGAATTAGAAGATGCTCTTGAGAATATGGGAGCACAGATGGTAAAGGAAGTTGCTTCTAAAACCAACGATCTTGCCGGTGATGGTACCACTACGGCTACTGTTCTTGCACAGGCTATCGTAAAAGAAGGGCTAAAGAACGTTGCCGCAGGTGCAAATCCTATGGACCTTAAAAGAGGTATAGACAAGGCAGTGCTTTCTTTAACAGAGGATCTGGCCAAGCAAACAAAAGAAGTAGGTGACTCTTCAGAAAAGATCAAGCAGGTAGCATCGATCTCTGCTAATAACGATGATAAGATAGGTGATCTTATCGCCCAGGCTTTTGATAAAGTTGGAAAAGAAGGGGTTATTACCGTAGAAGAAGCTAAAGGAACTGAAACTCACGTAGACGTGGTTGAAGGTATGCAATTCGACAGAGGATACCTTTCTCCATATTTTGTGACCAATTCAGAAAAAATGACTGCAGATCTGGAAGATCCGTATATCCTTCTTTTTGACAAGAAGATATCTTCTATGAAAGACCTGCTTCCTGTACTTGAGCCTGTTGCTCAGTCTGGAAAACCATTATTGATCATTGCTGAAGATGTAGATGGAGAAGCCCTTGCGACTCTTGTGGTAAACAAACTTCGTGGATCATTGAAGATCGCAGCTGTAAAAGCTCCAGGGTTCGGTGACCGTAGAAAGGCAATGTTAGAAGACATCGCAATCTTAACCGGAGGTACTGTGATTTCTGAAGAAAGAGGATTCACACTTGAGAATGCTACTATCGATATGCTAGGTACTGCCGAGAAAGTAGCCATCGATAAGGATAATACAACGATCGTAAACGGAGCAGGTAATAATGAAGACATTCATAGCCGTGTAAACCAGATCAAAGCTCAAATCGAATCTACAACTTCAGACTATGATAAAGAGAAGCTTCAGGAGCGTCTGGCTAAATTAGCCGGTGGCGTTGCCGTACTTTATGTGGGTGCTGCTTCAGAAGTTGAAATGAAGGAGAAGAAAGACCGTGTAGATGATGCACTTCACGCAACCAGAGCGGCTGTAGAAGAAGGTATCGTTGCCGGTGGAGGTGTTGCTTTAGTAAGAGCTCAGGCTGTTCTTAGCAAGATCAAAACAGAAAATGCTGATGAAGCAACCGGGGTACAAATCGTTTCCAGAGCTATCGAAGCTCCATTGAGAACTATCGTAGAGAATGCTGGAGGTGAAGGTTCTGTAGTGATCAACAAGGTGCTTGAAGGTAAAAAGGACTTTGGATATGATGCCAAGACAGATCAATATGTAGATATGATGAAGGCCGGGATTATAGATCCTAAGAAAGTAACCAGGGTAGCCCTGGAAAATGCTGCTTCTGTTGCCGGAATGATCCTTACTACAGAGTGTGCTCTTATCGACCTTCCAGAAGAAAATGCCGGAGGTGGAATGCCACAAGGTATGGGAGGCGGTATGCCAGGAATGATGTAAGATAGAATTTAGATGTTTGATCTAAAATATTGGATCAGACAACTTTATGAAAAAACCTGCTTCAGAAATGAAGCAGGT
>JBFGDP010000112.1:0-7800 GCA_041580575.1 Christiangramia sp. | reverse complement strand
CTAAATGATACAAGCAAAAGTCGCTGATATACTGGGAAGCGACCAGTTTTTACAGGAACACCATGTGAAAGGATGGGTACGCTCTTTCAGGAGTAATAGATTTATCGCCCTTAATGATGGTTCTACCCTAAAAAACCTTCAGTGTGTTATAGATTTTGAAAATACCGATGAAGACCTGATCAAAAGAATTAATGTTGGGGCAGCTATCTCTGTGAAAGGAACCCTGAAGGAGAGCCTGGGAAGCCAGCAGCGGGTAGAGATCGAGGTATCTGAACTTGAAATTCTGGGTGATGCTAATCCTGAAGAAGTTAAACTAACCATATTATCTCCTAAGAAGCATAGTATGGAAAAGCTTAGGGAACAGGCACATCTGCGTGTTAGGACCAATACTTTTGGGGCCGTTATGCGTGTTAGAAGCAGGTTATCTTTTGCGGTTCATAAATATTTTCAGGATAGAAATTTTTTCTACGTGAATACCCCCATTATTACCGGGAGTGACGCCGAGGGAGCTGGTGAAATGTTCAAAGTCACTTCCATGGACCTTAAGAACCCTGCTAAGAACGAAGACGGAAGCATCAATTATAAAGAAGATTTCTTCGGTAAAGAGACCAATCTAACCGTTTCGGGACAGCTGGAAGCAGAGACCTTTGCATTAGGATTAGGTCAGGTTTACACTTTTGGACCTACCTTTAGGGCTGAAAATTCGAATACTTCCCGTCACCTTGCTGAATTCTGGATGATAGAGCCTGAAGTTGCATTTTGCGATCTGGACGGAAATATGGACCTGGCAGAAGATTTCATCAAATATGTTCTTAAATACATATTGAAACATTGCAAGGAAGA
The DNA here is from genome assembly GCA_041580575.1 of Christiangramia sp. Classification (GTDB taxonomy): domain Bacteria; phylum Bacteroidota; class Bacteroidia; order Flavobacteriales; family Flavobacteriaceae; genus Christiangramia. Next base: position 6,957 of record JBFGDP010000112.1, on the reverse strand, counting down.
CCTCGAATTTCTGGCTGAAAGACAGGAAAGTGAAGATAAGCTTAAACCCAAAGCTGAGAGAAGCGAAATGGGACTTCTTGAAAAGCTGAATTTCGTATTAGAAAACAATTTTAAAAGAGTTAGCTATACCGAGGCCATCGAGATCCTGAAGAACAGTAAACCAAACAAGAAGAAGAAATTTAATTATATCATCGAAGAGTGGGGCGCAGATCTACAAAGTGAGCACGAAAGATACCTGGTAGAAAAGCATTTTAAATGCCCCGTGATCCTATTCGACTACCCGGCAAACATCAAGGCCTTTTACATGAGGCTTAATGAGGACGGTAAGACTGTTAGAGCCATGGACATCCTGTTCCCTGGTATTGGAGAGATCGTAGGAGGTAGTCAGCGTGAAGAGCGTCTGGATGTTCTTAAAGAGAAAATGGCAGAGCTGAATATTCCGGAAGAAGAACTTTGGTGGTACCTGGATACCCGTAAATTCGGAACCTGTGTGCATAGTGGCTTTGGCCTTGGTTTTGAAAGACTGGTACAGTTTACTACCGGTATGGGTAACATTCGTGATGTGATCCCGTTCCCCCGAACTCCGCAAAACGCCGAATTTTAAAAATTTGAAAATAGTAGAATCGCATATAGTTCCTGCAATCTCTGAACCCATAAGATTGCAGGAATATGCGATTTCTATTTTTACCTCAATCCAATCGCGCAGCGGATTAAAAAAAGCCATCAAGAAAGAACTCATACTTCTTGACGGCAAAAAAGCAGGTACAGGGGACTGGATAAAGGAAGGTCAAAAAATAGAGCTTTTAAAACCTGAAGGTTCCCCAAAAAAGGTATTTAATTTAGATATAGAGATCTTATTTGAAGATGAACACCTGGTAATCGTTAATAAACCTGCAGGTTTCCCAACAAGCGGGAATTTTTTCAAGACGATAGAAAATGCCCTTCCATATAATCTAAAGCCATCTTCACAACCAGATTCTTTGCAATACCCTCTACCTGCTCATAGATTGGATAGTCCCACCGCCGGTCTATTGCTTTGTGCTAAAACTACCGGAACCCTTTTAAAACTGCAAAAAGCCTTCGCTGAAAAAAGCATTCAAAAATGCTATTACGCTCTGGTACAAGGTAGTCTTTTACTTCAGCAGGAAATCACTTCAGATATTGAAGGAAAATTGGCTCATACCAATATAGTTCCGCTACATTATTATAAAATAAATTCGAAATCTTATACGCTCGTGGAGGCAAAACCGTTAACAGGTAAGACGCATCAAATAAGGATACATCTGGCAAAAATTGGGCATTCTATTGTAGGTGACAGTATATATGGTCATAAGGAAACAGGCTATTTCGGGAACAAGAATCTGTATCTTTTCTCCGGCTCGATTTCGTTTGAACATCCGGTAACGAAAGAGGATTTAGTGGCGAGCATCCAGCTACCAAAGCGATTCAGAAACCTAAAAACCTACAGAGTGCCTTAACAAAATTTTACCACAAACATGAGCTGTGCCAAAAGTAATATGGCCCGTATTTTCCTTATTTTTGTTAAAGACCCTAAGTTTATGTTGAAGCAACAATTAAATTTCAAATTATCCCAGAAGCTATCTCCACAGCAGATCCAGCTTATGAAACTTATTCAATTACCTACGCAGGCTTTTGAACAACGTATCAAGCAGGAACTGGAGGAAAATCCGGCTTTAGAAGACGGTAAGGAAGATCGTATAGACGAATATGACGACCTGGGCAATGAAAATGTCGAGGATGATTATGATAGTGAAAAGATCGAAACTGAGATTGATGTGGATGAATATCTTAGTGATGATGAAATACCCAGTTACCGGCTTAACGCGAACAATTATAGTGCAGATGATGAAGACAGGCAGGTACCATATGCCGCAGGCACTTCTTTTACACAGCATTTAAAAACTCAGTTAAGCACGATTCGCCTGGATGACATGGAAGAGGAAATTGCAGAATTTCTGGTAGGCAGCGTGGATGAAAGTGGCTATATAAGAAGAAGCGTGCAGGATATCGTAGATGATCTCGCTTTCACCCAGAATATTTATACAGACGAGGAAACGGTTGAAAAGGTCTTAAAAAAAGTGCAGAAACTCGATCCTGCGGGTGTAGGCGCCAGGAGCCTGGAAGAATGTCTTATCATTCAGCTTAATCGCAAAGAGCCAACAAGACAGGTCGAACTGGCGAAGGATATCATGGAAAGATCCTTTGACCATTTCAGTAAAAAACATTACACCAAACTACTTTCTAGGCATGATATCACCGAAGATGAATTGCGAGACGCCATAGAAGTCATTGAACACCTTAACCCAAAACCGGGGGGAGCCTATTCCGGAAATACGAGGATGGTGGAGCATGTAATCCCAGATTTCACAATAAAAATCGAGGATGGGGAACTACAATTGACCCTGAATGGCAGAAATGCCCCGGAAATGCATATTTCAAGGGATTATAATAATATGCTCAAAGGTTATAAGGAATCCAAGGAAAAAACAAAAGCACAGAAAGATGCTGTAATGTTCATTAAACAGAAGTTAGATGCCGCAAAATGGTTTATTGAAGCTATTAAACAACGTCAACAGACTCTCATGGTCACTATGAGCGCCATAATGAATTATCAAAAAGAATATTTTCTTACCGGTGATGAGCGCAATTTGCGCCCTATGATACTTAAGGATATTGCAGATGAAATAGGGATGGATGTCTCTACAGTTTCGAGAGTTGCAAACTCTAAATATGTGGACACCCCCTACGGAACCAAGCTCATCAAGGAATTTTTCTCTGAGTCTATGACCAACGATCAGGGGGAGGAAGTATCTACCAGGGAGATCAAGAAGATCCTTGAAATGTCTATCGAGGAAGAAGATAAAAGAAAGCCGCTTACAGATGAAAAACTCGCGAAGGTTTTAAAGGACAAAGGTTATCCTATAGCCCGCAGAACCGTAGCAAAGTACAGAGAACAGTTAGACATCCCTGTTGCCAGATTACGCAAAGAAATTTAATGAAAATACTACTTAGGCTTGCCTCTTATCTGTTTCACCCTCTCTGGATGCCTTTCGCAGGCAGTCTCTTCTATTTCCTGTTTACCCCAAGATTTTTTCCGCAGGAGATCATTAAGGCAAAATTGCTGGCTATCTCGATAATCACCATTTTTATTCCTGTGGTTTTTTATTTTTTACTGAAAAACCTGGGAAAAGCAGAATCGATATTTCTGTCGAATGTCAAGGAAAGAAAATGGCCGTTATTCTTTTTTATCCTCTTGAATCTAATGGTGCTCAATCAGGTATTGAATCTATATAATTACCCCGGTCTGTATTATTACTTTACCGGCATTCTTATTAGTACCATCATCATTTATCTCTTCACCTGGTTGAGGATGAAACTCAGCCTGCATATGGCCGGCATAGGAGGGCTTTTAATGTTTATCGTAGGCTTTTGTTTGTACTTCCACCTTTATTTCATTTACACTATAAGCTTTTTGATTGTAGCATCGGGATTAAGCGCATCCTCACGACTTTATTACAAGGCTCATACAAAATGGGAACTTTTTCTTGGCTTTATGGCAGGTCTCGCCCCACAACTTGCAATGTTCAGTTTTTGGTTTACAGAATATAGAATGTCAGACCTATTTTTAAGGTAGATAGATCTATTGGATTACCATCTACCACTGCATCCTTAAAGAATGGATTTAAGGCATAGTAGAACTGGAAATTAAAAGTATTAAACCCAAAGGTAAATGTCGTTCCCAATCTGAAACGTTCTAATTCGGGGAGATCATTGACAATTACTTCTATATTATCGTCAAGATACCTGCTTCTAAAATGATATACATACCCTAAGCGCAACCCGGTATATATACGCCAGAACTTATAGCTTTTGGGCGTAGAGGTTCGCCATCTGAATTCGATAGGCGCTTCTATAAGCTGGGTTGTAAAACGATTTGTACTATAATCTACATCACCTCCAAGGTTTTCAAATATTGTAGATCCATCCTCATTTTTCCCTATGAACAGGTTTTGACCATAGGTATTGATGGACCAGCCCAAACCCAGCCCAATCCCAATATTTCTCTCTTCGTTTAAAGGAAGATCTCTGATAAAACCAATATTAAGACCTCCTGAAAAACTTTCCTGGGAAACTGTCGCAGGCCGGTTTGTAATAAGGTTAAAATGAAAACCAGCATAAAACTGGTCCTCCCTATACAAACTATCGATCGTAAATGGAATGGAATCTGGAATTTTATAGCGGTCCTTATCTTCCTGTGCAATGCTAATGATAGGCAGGCTCAAAATTAAGATAAGAAGGTGATTTTTGAAACTCATTAGATTAACATCTGGGATCTAAATATAAAAAAACATCCTGTCTGAATTAACAGACAGGATGCTTATTATAATTAAATTGAAAAGATTATTCAACGTTCTGCATCGCATCACCAACTACGGTTGTGTAGTTGATCTTAAGTGCTTCTGCTTTTCTCAATTCTTGTTTAATATCTGAAACAAGTCCCATATTGGTCTCTTCATCTACCTTTAAGGCAGTTGTAAGATAAGGAATCAACTCCTCTCTTTTGGACTCTCTTTCAGCATAGATAAACTGCTGTACTTCTTCAATACTGGCAAATTTATCATTTAACTGAATACGTGCTTCTGTTCCATATTGAGCCTGGTATCTCTTGCTTGGTTTCCCTGCATAGATATACATGATCAAATCTTTCTTATCAAGTTTTTCAACCTGGTCTGCAAACGGTAATTTATTCTGAATCATCAGAGTGTTCTGACGCATTACTGTTGCCACCATAAAGAAAAATAAGAGCATAAAAACGATATCAGGTAAAGATGCCGTACTAATCGCAGGCAATTCTCCAGACTTCTTCTTTTTAAATTTAGACATAATTAAAGTCGTTTTCGTTTGTTAAAAGCTCTAGCTTGATGGTTCGGCTTCAGATAATTTCTGAGGGATCATATCTGTAATTACATCGATCTTTTCTTTAAGAGCATCTTTATCTCCATTATAGTTTGGATCGTTATAATTCTTCTCCATTTGAGTAAAGGTTATCCCGTACATTCTCTGAGCCTCACGATCTCTTAGCTGATTATATGCAGCTACAAGTTCATTCTGAACAGCGATATAAGTACCATACTCGGTTCCACGGTTGTTCACCAGGGAAATAATCGCTTTTTGAGGATTCACAGAAGATGCTGGATCTTTAGCACCCTGGCAAAAGCTACAAGCTTCTTCACCGGTACCTCCACCATTATCAAGAAATTCTACAGCTGCTTCCCGAAGTTCAGATAGCTCCATCTCTTCATCTTCTACCAGTAACTGGTTGTTACTGTTCACCAGTACGGTAAAGATGTTACGTTGTTTAATGACCGGAGGCTCAACGTCTTCAGGTTGCCATGGCGGTAATTTTCTGCTTATCCCGCTATCTGTCTCAATGGTTGTAGTAACCAGAAAGAAGATGAGGAGTAAGAAGGCGATATCTGCCATAGACCCGGCGTTAACTTCCGGTGCTGATCTCTTTGCCATATTATTTAGCCAATTTTTTAATTCCAGAGAATACCATCGCAGCGATAGCTATTCCGGCAAGGATGTAGAAAGTTATTAAACCTGCTCCCACCCAATGATCACCAGATGCTGAAAGCATGCTACCGTCCTTAAGTTCCTTTGCTGTACCGTCACTTAAAACGTAAGCCACGACTACGATCACCAAGAATGATCCTATAGCAATTATAGTGTTCTTAATATTGCCTCTGAATAAACCTACGATCACAAATATTGCAACTAGTACAATGACTGCAGCTAGCACCAAATAAGCAATCCACATATAAGGGTCTAAATGACTCCCCTGAAGGTCTGCCGAGGCTTTAATGGCATCGTCTCCGGTGGCGATAATCCTTCCCAGAAGGATCATACCTACCACACCAAGAGCAAGTGCCAGATATTTTAATATTTTATGTAAGGTCATAATTTACGTTGTCTTAGATTCTTTTTTTATTCTTGTAAGCTACTAACATATCAATTAGTAAGATAGATGCATCTTCCATATCGTTAACGATACTGTCTATCTTAGCGATGATATAGTTGTAGAAAATCTGAAGAATAATCGCTACGATCAAACCAAATACTGTAGTAAGAAGTGCTACTTTAATACCTCCTGCCACAAGTGATGGCTGCATATCCCCAGCTGCCTCGATACGGTCAAAAGCCTGAATCATCCCGATTACAGTACCCATGAACCCAAGCATAGGAGCAAGTGCGATAAATAAAGAAACCCAAGATACGTTCTTTTCAAGTTGTCCCATTTGAACACCACCGTAAGCAACAACCGCTTTTTCAGCAGCCTCGATACTTTCGTCGGCTCTGTCAAGACCCTGATAGTAAATAGAAGCAACAGGTCCTTTTGTATTTCTACAAACTTCCTTAGCCGCTTCAACACCTCCACTATTAAGAGCGTCCTCAACATCCTGAGCTAGCTTCTTAGTGTTAGTAGTAGAAAGGTTTAAAAAGATAATTCTCTCAATGGCAATGGCCAGACCAAGAATTAAACACAACAGAACGATCCCCATAAAGGCAGGACCACCTTCGATGAAACGTTTTTTAAGCTCCTGGTGAAAACCAAGTTCTTCTTCCTCCAATTCATCACCGGCTACTGCTTCCTCGTCATCCTGTACAAAGGTCACAATCGTTCCTGGCAAAGTATTCGCGCTGTTAGCCGCCTGTAGATTGTAGGCCCCAAGAACCGTAATCGCGGCGATTACCAAAATAGAAAATAATCTTTTCATTACTGTTTGTCTTAATTTAATTAGTTAAAGGGTTAAAGATATAAATTATTTTTAATAAAACACTTAGCAGAGAGGAAGGGATTCGAACCCTCGATACGCTTGTGACGTATACACACTTTCCAGGCGTGCGCCTTCGACCACTCGGCCACCTCTCTGT
>JBFGDP010000111.1:0-7859 GCA_041580575.1 Christiangramia sp. | reverse complement strand
CCTGAGGGGATTATAGAAATAAAATGAATTTCCTTCACCAGCCGGTGGCAAACCTGCAGATGGAAAATTATTTGCCGGCGGCCCTATTCCAGCCGTATATACCGGCAATTCTCCCTGTTCAATTTTCTTTACCGCCTGCGCTTTGAGATCATCTGTATATTCAGTAAAATATGCCAGTAAATCTTCTTCAGCTAAGGTGGTTAATCTTAGGATACTATCGGTTTCCTCTGCAATCCTTTCATATTTAATAACATCATCCAGGTTTGTTCGTTTCTTTTTTATAATCCTGTATTCCAAAAGATCTGGCGACATATTAATAAGTGTACTATCATAATAATTGCCCGCTTCCTGAAATTGTGCCCGGTCAAAACTAATATCTGCCAGGATCTCATAATTAATAGATTTAAGGTAGATATCGCTAGATGGAGACCTCAGCGATTTATTATAGTATTTTATAGCCAGATCTGTAGAATCAAGTTGTTTGTAGAATTCACCTAGCTGAAAATATATCTTATCCAGGTAAGGCCGGTTCTCCCTGTCTTTCTCAAGCTCAGTGAGCAATTCCAGTAAAAATTGGTCATCTCCTGTATTGGCATTATAATTTCTTGCTTTTTGAATATATGCATTCACATAATATATCCTGGGAATCTTACGATGAAGATCGATCACCCTGCCAAACGCAGTATTAGATAACTCACTCTCTCCTATTGTATGGTATAGCTGTCCAAGAATGTAATAATACCTGCCTTTTTCATCATCTTTTTTAGTGAATTTGGCCGCGTTATTTAATGAAGCCACAGCCGAATCCAGGGAATTAACATTGATATAAGCCTGGGCCAGGCTGGCGCTGGCATCTGCCAGGTCCTGGTCATCTAAGCGGTCTGAATCCAGGATCTTTTTTAGATTCTTAATAGCAAGCCTCTCATTGCCTATCCTCAAATTTGTCTTTTCGCGCCAGATACGGGCATGTGTAATATTATCACTGGCCGGGTAACGATAAAGGATATAATTAAAGGCATCCAGGGCGGGTACAAAACGTTGATCAAAATACCTCGCCTTTCCCAGTAACAGGTATGCTTCGTCCATTTGTGGATTTCTCTCCTTGCCCTTTATTTGCATGGAATGTTTCTGGATGGCCTTTACCGCCTTTTCCTCTGCTCTTCCAAAGTTCTGGTTTCTGATGCTGTCTGGTAATAAGATCTTTTCATCTACGTCCATTCTCTCCACCGGGAGAATATCCCAGTAATTATCGGCATAATTCCGGTTGATCTCTTCCCTGCCCTGTTCCAGGGCTAAATGACCATTGTAAAGGGTATTATACTGGGCCGTAACGGCGTGATAATTCCTGTTTACAAAAGAAGCTTTCTTCCTGGAACAGCTGAAAATCGCTGCCGAAAGTATGAGAAAAAGAGTAAAACGGGTAAACCTATTCAAACTGAACCTATTAAGGGTATCATGAATAACTTTGATACAGCTAGTTTAGTATGTAAAAGTAAACTTCTTTTTCTAAAGTCCAATAAGAAGGGATTACTAGCTTTGAGCGACCTCGGCAGAAAAGTATGCTTCCAGTTCGTTCAACGTAGCTTCAGAGGTTTCCAGATCGCGCACAATCACCCCTTTATCCAGGACCACGATACGTTCACATACTTCGGTAACATGAATTAGATCATGACTGGAGATCAAAACAGTAGTACCTGAAGTTTGAGACAGATCCTTCAGTAGTTTCTTTAGTCGTATCTGTGTGGTGGGATCCAGGTTGGCAAAAGGCTCATCCAGGATAACTACTTCCGGGTTGCCAATCAAAGCTGCTACTATTCCAACCTTTTTTTGATTTCCCTTGGACAGGTCTCTTAGATATTTCTTGCGACCAATGATCTCCCCGTTAAAAAGATCTTCAAATTGAGTTAGAAAAGTATCTATATCGGCCTTATTCTGGTTTCGCAGATCTCCAATAAAATAGAAATACTCTTCAGGCGTAAGGTATCCAATAAGGAAACTTTCGTCAATAAAAGAATTGGTAAAAGGTTTCCAGTCCTCACTTTGACTCACGGTAATATCTTTATTAAAAATATTACCCGAGCTTGGTTCTATAAGGTCCAGAAGAAGACTGAAAAAGGTGGTTTTCCCTGCACCATTATTACCTACCAGTCCAAAATTCTGTCCCGATGGAATATCCAGGTGTTCAATGTCCAGCACCTTAGTGCCATTATATACTTTAGAAAGATTCGTTGCTGTAATCATGTTGTATTTTTTAGTCTCCTTGTTGTTTGAATCCCTGTATCATTACATATTTTCTTCTCCTGTATCTCTGGGCGAGATACGTAAGTAAGGCGGGTCTAAGAATAAGTCCAATCACCCCGAGACCGGCAAGAATGCCTACCGCCACCTCATAATTGATAAATTTATTCACGATCCAGAAGATGAAGATTGGGATTAGCAATAATGGTAAACCTACCAGCCATTGCGAAGCCCCGGTTCCCTGGTAGTTCATAAACGGACTTTTATCCAGATCTATTCTCTTCTTATTAAACGACCCCGAATATAGCAACAGCGGAATATTAACGCCCATATTATAAATGGCACAAGCCAGGTTCAGCATTAAAATATTCCATCCAAAATATACATAGGGAGTAGATAATATTGCTAAAACCACCACGCTAAATGTAATAAGTCCCATTTTGGAAGCCAGATATTGCCTCATCGGGATATTCTGTGCCATAATCATAGGGTAATAAGAGGCATCCCAGGATGGGATAAATTGCCCGAAATTGATCATAAAAATACCTGTGATGAATATTCCCACGAAAACAAAAAATGCAGGCATATTCTGGTAAGTATCATTCGGATAAAATATTAGACCGTAGGCCAGGAATATAAAGGAGAGATATATCGTGGTTTTTGGCCTCTTATTTCGCCAAATCAATTTAAGGTCTTGTTGCAGGAACGGGGCGATACTTCCAAATCGCTTTGTCCAGCCAAATTCTTTGGTGTTCACCGTTTTATTCTTTCCTTTCAAGCCCGCGTCCAGGTAAAATTTGCCTATTAAGTTATTATAATTCCAGATATATAGAAGGACCAGAAGAATTACCGGTACTACAGAAAGAAAAGGAACTTCGCTAATATAATTTACAAGGTTTCCAAAATAAGTGGTGATATCAAATATTCCGAGGTAATCCAGCAAAGCTATACCCACACCCATGATCACGATAGGTATAAGCGCCTTGAGGTTCTCTGTAAAACGCTTCTTGATGATGAAATTAAAATAGTTCATGCAGAGAGTCGTGGCATACATCGCGATCATCCATGCAATCATAGCGTCTGCCGCATAACCTTCTTTTAGAATACTATATAATGCGAAAGGAATGATCAATAATAAAGGCAGGAAATTATAGAATGAGAAAAGAGATTTGATCAATACATAATTCACCACCTTAGACCTTCTAATAGGTAAAACCATAAGTGGTTTAATATCCATTACTGGCAAGGTTTGGAGCATAAACCTGAACAAGAGGTCGAGGATAAAATATACCAGCGCAAAATTATTTACAATTACCAGGGGATCCTGCCCAGGATATACCTTTTTAAGAATTGGAAACAGGGCAACACCAAAAAACAGGAACATCGCAGAGAAGTACAGGGCGAGAAATGCCATCAGGATCTTAAGCCCCAGACTTTTTCCAAAACTGGCCGATCTTAGGAAAGATTTCCATTCAAGCCAGGTAAATTTTCTGAACATAAATACTGTATTTGGTTAATTGGTATGGAAATTTAAACTTTTGTTACATTTTTAAAAGCATCAGACTTTGTATTTTTGCGCACAAATAAAAAATAATGAGCAATTTCTATCCGCTTAAAATAAAGGAAATAATTCGTGAAACCTCCCAGGCGGTAAGTATATCTTTTGATATCCCCGAAAATCTTAAAGAAGAGTTTAGTTACTCTGCTGGACAATATATTACGATCAAAACCGAAGCTGACGGCGAAGAGTTACGCAGGGCATACTCGCTGTGTTCTGCACCAAATTCAGGTGAGTTCAAAGTAACTGTGAAAGAAGTTGAAGGTGGCCGCTTCTCTGTAATTGCCAATAATAAGCTGGTTGCCGGCGATATTCTGGAGGTTCATCCTCCTGAAGGAAAATTTGTATTCGAGCCTGGAGATAAAATAAATAATTATGCGGCTTTTGCGGCAGGAAGTGGGATCACCCCGGTTTTGTCTATTATAAAATCTGTACTTAGGGACGAACCGCACAGCAAATTTGTGCTTACGTACGGTAACAAATCTATAGACGACACCATATTTTTTAAGGAACTATTGAGGCTTCAGGCCGAATTTCCTCATAGATTGTTCGTAGAATTCATCTATAGCCGTACCCGCGAGGAAAATTCACATTTTGGTCGTATAGAGACCAGCACGGTTAATTATATTGTAAAGAACAAGTTCAAAGATCATCCTTTCGATAAATTCTATTTATGCGGTCCGGAGTCTATGATAAATCATGTATCTGAAGTTCTACTGGTTAACGGGGTTGAAAAGGACCAGATCCTTTTTGAGCTTTTCACCACTACCGATGAAGAAAATGAGATCCAGGGTGATACCGATGGCTCTACCCAGGTGACCATACTGGTAGATGATGAGGAGTACTCTTTTTCCATGGATAGAAAATCTGTTGTTCTGGATGAGGCCCTGGAAAATGATATCGATGTCCCTTATTCATGCCAGGGAGGTATTTGCAGCAGCTGTATGGCCAGGATTACAGAAGGGAAGGCTGAAATGAGCAAAAACCAGATCCTTACAGATTCAGAGATCGAAGAAGGCTTTGTTCTTACCTGCCAGGCGCATCCAACAACACCTACCTTAAAAGTAGATTTCGACGACGTATAGACCTAAAGGTTTTCTAAAACCTTGGCAATAACTTTTTCCGGGGGAATGCTGCGCATCACATCTTCGTAGCCCTCCGGAACTTTATCTCCATAGACCGAAGTTGGAATTTTTGGATATTTCTCCAGATCTGGAAGGATACAATTTTCCATGGGCTGGTTGAAAGCCCTGAATCCGGCAAAGGGATGAGTTACGCCCCAGATACTTACCACAGGAATACCAAAGATAGCCGCCAGATGAGCATTGCCGCTATCCATAGATAGCATCGCATCCAGGTTAGAGATGAGGCTTAATTCTTCAGAGAACCTGAGTTTGCCTACCACACTTATGCAGTTCTCATATTTTTCTTCCCATACTTCCAGCTGTGCTTTTTCTTCCTCTCCTCCACCAAACATGATGATCTTGATTTGATCACGGGAAGAAAGATCAGCCAGCACCTGCTCCATAAGATCCCTGGGATAGCATTTAGATTCATGCTGGGCAAAAGGAGCTACACCCAGCCATTTCTGAGATTGTTTCCCTATAATTTCATATACCTTGGGTAATAATTCCCTGCGTGGAGGCGGAATATATTCGGCTAGATCTATAGAAAATCCCAGCTGTTCAAACACATCAGCATAGCGCTGATGTGTGGATTTAAGTTGCCTGAATTCTTTATTATTTTCTCGGGTAAGCGCTCTTTTTTGTGAACGTCCCTTATCTATTTGCTGAAAAGGTATCCCATAAAAAAAGAAAAGTGACCTCAGCACATTGGTGCGTAGTACATCATGAAGATCTGCTACAGCGTCTATTTCTTCCTCACGCAACTCCCTTGCCAGGGTCCCCAGGCCCAGGACACCCTCATGAACTCCATTGAGGTCTGCCTCATAGATTCTTACATTGGGAATATGGCTGAAAAGAGGCGCAAAAAAATGCCTCGTAAGAACTGTAATTGTAAGGTCCGGATAGTTTTTTAGAAGTACGCTGAGTACAGGAACGATCATTGCGATATCGCCCATGGCCGAAAACCGAATCACTAGAATATGTCTTCCTTTTCCGCCGTTATCAGCTAAAGAATTGCCGGAGCCATCCATAGATTACTTATTTCCTCTAAGAACCGGGTTTAACTCATCATCATTATACATCTTCATCTGCTTGTATACCTTCATATACTTTTCGCCGTTGGCAATATCTTCCAATAGCTGATTAATAGCTGTAGAAAGGTCTACACGTTGTTCCAGTAAGACATCAAGCTTGGCCTTGCACTTCATCTGGTGCTCCTGTGAGGCATCTTCACGGTTAGCCTCCTCGTTCATATGATAGATCTTTAAAGCAAGGATAGAAAGCCTGTCTATAGCCCAGGCAGGACTCTCTGAGTTGATGGTAGCATCTGTATTTGGCTGCACATCTTTATATTTCTCAAGAAAATAACTATCAATATACTCTACTGTATCGGTACGATCCTGGTTAGAAGCATCTATCATTCTTTTCAATTTCAGGGCTTCTACAGGATCGATATTTTGATCACGGATAATATCCTCGTAGTGCCACTGCACCGTATCTATCCAGCACTTTCTGTATAAAAGATGTTCAAGCAGATTGTCCTCAGCAGAATAAGGATTATTAAATTCCTGATCTACATCGTCGATCTCATGATATTTTTCAATTACTTCTCTAAAAATAGTGTTGGCTTTATCTGAAAACATAGAAAGTTATTTCTTCTTGATCTTAATTTATTGATTTGTTTTATACCGTTGTATAAGTCTCTGCAAAGATATTATTTTTAAAAAGAGTAATTCCCTTACAGGCTGTAAACATTCATCTTCAACCTAAAAATACCAGAATAAATGGCATTAGTAATAACGTGGCCAGAATGATCTCTTTAAAAAGTTTTTCTCTTTTGCCGTCAAAATAGTTGGAAGCAATTATGCTTAAAGGAACAAAGAAAAAGATCAATTCGCTTCCATTCTTATAGGGGGAGAAAATAGCTACAGCCGCAGATATCGCTAAGCTGAATAATATGATACTCAAAACGGGTCTCCGGGTAATACTTGCCTTCTGGATCGCAGAGAAATATTGAAAGAGGGTCCAGACCAATAAACCTAAAAAGACACTTATTGGAATAAGCATCTTTAAATCTCCATATTTCTCAAAATCAAAATTACTTTCCTGGTACCAGGAGGTAAATGAATAGAAATCATCATTGGCCAGTAGGTGGAAGGACACGGTGAGCATTGCCACAGCAATAAACGCGACAGGGGGCACCAGCCAGTTCTTAAAGGAAGAAGCAAAATTAAGAATCGCCAGGAATACCAGTAAAAGGAATAGTACCGTCCAGAAATGGTAAAGAGTAGCTATACAGATCCAGAAAGTAGCATCGAAGATCTTTTTTTGTACTGCAATATGAGATTTTAAACTAACGATTCTTCTTAGACCGAATAAAACGCAAAGGTTCGCGATAATCACTGATTCATTTCGCAACAAACTGAAAAAGGAAATACAAAAAAGCGTAAACAGCAAGGTTTTATAAGCACTACGTTTGGTTAGCTCATTCTTTTTTGCAATGAAATTCAACACCAGGAGACTCAATACCAGCAACAGTAAGACCCCCATTTTCTCAAGTAATTCTAACCAGTCAAAACCATTATCCCAGTGTGTAACATTAGCACCTATATAGAAAAGGCTCATCAGTAAAATGATGACAGCAAGATTAAAAGGCTTGGATTTGCTAAAAAAGCTTGTTAGCATTGGCGTTTTTTATATTTTTGTAGTCACAAACAAAGTTCAGACAATGAAAGATTTTTTTGAGGGAATACAGTATGTTGTTGAATTGGTACTTTTAAACCCACTTGACGAATTAAGAGCACTTGAATTAGATTCATGGTTTCTTGCTAATATACTTAACTGGGCATTTATGATCATTGGGTTTTTAGATTTCCTATAATGGATGAAGAAATTGAAAACCTTTAACGACAGGAATGAAGAAAACAGAGATTCTACCT
>JBFGDP010000110.1:0-7947 GCA_041580575.1 Christiangramia sp. | reverse complement strand
GTTCCCCATTCTTCACAGGGAGGCACTTCCGGCTCCGGGATCTGCACATCGCTGGCTTCCCCAAAAAGGCTTACCTGTGATGAGTTCTGACTTTCCTGGAATTTCTGGGCATACTTTACAACCTTTTCAAGGAAACTCATCCCGTTGCCGTCATCGTGAAAATATTGTGCTCTGTGCGTTGTTCCAAAACCATCGAATCCTCCAGCAAGAGCAAGATTTTCGAAAGCCTTTTTATTCGCTGCTCTAAGGTCTATTCTTTTGGCCATATCGAAAATGGATCGATAGGGACCTTCCTTTGTTTTTCTATTCTCTACAATGGTCGCAACCGCTCCGGAACCTACACCTTTAATGGCACCCATCCCGAAACGCACCGCATTATCCTTATTTACAGAGAATTTATAGTAAGATTCATTTACATCTGGCCCCAGTACATTTAACTTCATGCGCTTACATTCTTCCATAAAGAAAGTAACCTGCTTAATATCGTTCATATTATTTGAAAGTACCGCTGCCATATATTCTGCAGGATAATGTGCCTTTAAATAAGCCGTCTGATAAGCGATCCAGGCGTAGCAGGTAGAGTGCGATTTATTAAAGGCATATGAAGCAAAAGCTTCCCAGTCTTTCCAGATTTTTTCCAGAACTTCAGAGGGATGTCCCTTGGCTTCTCCTCCACCAATGAATTTAGGTTTTAATTGCGCCAGTAAAGCGACCAGTTTTTTACCCATGGCCTTACGAAGCATATCGGCTTCACCTTTACTAAAACCAGCCAGTTTCTGCGAAAGAAGCATCACCTGCTCCTGGTACACCGTGATCCCGTAAGTCTCTTCCAGGTATTCTTCCATTTCAGGAAGGTCATAAGAGATCTCTTCATCACCATGCTTACGGGCAATGAAACTTGGAATATATTCCATAGGCCCCGGACGATATAAGGCGTTCATGGCAATAAGGTCATCAAAAACCGTTGGTTTTAATGCCTGCATGTGTTTCTGCATGCCCGGAGATTCATATTGAAATATTCCAATGGTCTCTCCTCTCTGGAACAATTTGTAGGTCTCTTCATCATCCAGCGGGAAATTATCGGGATCCAGGTCTATATTATGTCTTCCTTTTACAATTTTAACGGTATCCTTAATTAAGGTCAGGGTTTTTAATCCCAGGAAATCCATTTTTAGTAGACCCGCACTTTCCACCACCGAGTTATCGAACTGGGTTACATAAAGATCGGAATCCTTAGCTACTGAAACCGGCACATAATTGGTAATATCCCCGGGGGTAATGATCACCCCACAGGCATGTATCCCGGTATTTCGAACTGAACCTTCCAGGATTCGGGCCTGATTCACCGTTTCGGCCTCAAGATCATCTCCTTCAGCGATGTTTAAAAGCTCATTTATTTTCTCGATCTCATCCCCACGGAATTTTGCCTTGATGGTCTTTTCATCCATCGCAAAAAGTTTCCCGAGTTTGGTATTCGGGATAAGTTTCGCAATCCTGTCTGAATCCATTAACGGCAGATCCAGTACCCTTGCCGTATCACGAATGGAAGACTTGGCCGCCATGGTCCCATAGGTAATAATTTGAGCAACCTGGTTGGCACCATATTTCTTGATCACATAATCCATCACCCGGCTTCGGCCTTCATCATCAAAATCGATATCAATATCGGGCATACTCACACGATCCGGATTCAGAAATCTCTCAAAAAGCAGATCATACTTGATGGGGTCAATATTGGTAATTCCAAGGCAGTAAGCTACCGCCGAACCTGCCGCCGATCCACGTCCCGGCCCTACAGAAACTCCCATTTCCCGGGCTGCCCTTATAAAATCTTCTACAATAAGAAAGTAACCGGGATATCCAGTATTTTCAATTACCGATAATTCAAAATTCAGCCGTTCTTCAATATCGGGAGTGATATCGTTGTAACGTCTTTTAGCGCCTTCAAAAGTGATATGTTTTAAATAGGCATTTTCCCCTCTTTTTCCACCGTCAATAAGATCTTCTTCACTTTGAAATTCTTCCGGAATCTCAAATTTTGGAAGTAATACATCGCGGGCCAGTTCAAATGGCTCAATTTTATCTACTACTTCCTGAATATTACTAATAGCATCTGGCAGGTCTTTGAAGAGTTTCTTCATTTCGTTACCAGATTTGAAATAATATTCCTCGTTAGGCATACCATAACGGTAACCACGGCCACGACCTATTGGTGTTGCCTGCTTTTCCCCGTCTTTAACACAAAGTAAAATATCGTGGGCATTGGCATCTTCCTGCTTCCAGTAATAGGTATTATTGGTCGCAACTAATTTAATATTATGCTTCCGGGAAAATTCCACTAAAACAGGATTCACCCTGTTCTCATCTTCCTGGTTGTGACGCATTAACTCGATATAAAGATCATCACCAAATTCCTGTTTCCACCATAGCAATGCCTCTTCGGCCTGCTTTTCACCTACATTCAGGATTTTACTGGGTACTTCTCCGTATAAATTTCCGGTAAGTACGATGATATCTTCTTTGTATTGTTTTATAACCTCTTTATCTATACGGGGAACATAGTAAAATCCATCTGTATAGGCTTTGGATGACATTTTAGCCAGGTTATGGTATCCTTTTTTATTTTTTGCTAAAAGGACTATCTGGTAACCATTGTCTTTCCTGCTTTTATCTAAATGATTTTCACAGACAAAAAATTCGCACCCTAAAATTGCTTTTAAAGGCTTTTTCAGGTCTTCCCCATTTTCCTCAGCGGTGGCATTATGCTCTTTTATACTTTTATTATAATTTCCCACTTCTTTTACAAAGTGAAAAGCTCCCATCATATTAGCATGGTCGGTCAATGCGACCGCACTCATCTCCTCTTCGGCCGCTGCTGTAACCAGGTCTGGAATACTTATGGTAGATTGTAAGACCGAAAATTGCGAGTGGTTATGTAAATGAGCAAAAGGAACTTCATCCAGCTTCTCAAGATTCTCCTTGATTTCCTCATGTGTAATATCATCTGAAGGCTGTTGCTTCTCGAGTTTCTTTCTAATTCTATCTGAAGCTTTCTTAAGATTAATATGCTTCAGCCCTATTAATTCTATCCTTTGTGGATTTGCTTCAGAAAAATTCTCAAAATAATCTGCAGGAACATCCAGTTCCTCTTTAGTATAGATCCTCTGTCTTATTAATTCCAGGAAACAGCGTGTGGTCGCTTCTACATCGGCTGTTGCATTGTGCGCTTCAGCAAATGCTTCATCAAAAAGAAATTCATGTAATTCCGTTAGGGTAGGTAATTTAAACTTCCCTCCTCTTCCTCCGGGAATTTTACATAACTCCGCAGTTTTTTCAGTACAGGTATCCAGGACAGGCATTTCCTGAAGTGAATTCTCGAAATCTCTTCTAATGAATTCTGCTCCCATAATATTAAGATCAAAACCTACATTTTGACCAACTACGAATTTTGACCTTTTGAGTGCAGTGTTGAATTTCTCCAGCACTTCATCCAGAGGAATCCCCTGCTCCTTTGCGAGGTCAGTAGAGATCCCATGAATACGTTCAGAATCATAAGGAATATCAAAACCTTCCGGCTTTACCAGATAATCCTGGTTCTCTATGAGATTCCCCATTTCATCATGCAACTGCCAGGCGATCTGTATGCATCGAGGCCAGTTATCAGAATCGGTTAGCGGGGCATCCCAGCGCTTGGGAAGACCGGTGGTTTCGGTATCAAAAATGAGGTACATTCCTTAGAATTTTATGCTTAATGGAGAAAATTGGTGGTTTGCAAAATTAAACCATCCGGGCTAAAATAAGGAACTTTATCCCTGAAATAAAACTTTGTTTTCAGGAATTATCAACCATAAAAAAAGCCTCACAAAAACCTGAAAATTCAGATGATTTGTGAGGCCTGATACGAACACTAAAAACTACTACTACTTCAATCAAACATTGCTCGCATCTAATCTTTTATTACTTTCTGCAAAATTCTTAGGGTGCAAAACCTAAAGGATATTTAAAAAAAAATATCTAAGCCAGATTTTCCAGCGTCTTCACTTCATTAAGGGCAGCTACAATAGCATTTTTCTGCTTTAATAATATGTTGGCTGTAGAAGCGGGGATATCAGAATCCTTAAGTATATCTTCGTATTCTTCAACGGCAGCTTTTTCTCCTCTAATGGCTTCTTCAAGAACAGCTTCGTCTTTATCTCCCGAAAGACTGGCTTTTAAATTCATCCAGGTTCTGTGAGCATCACCCGCAAGACTAGATCCTTTATCTGGCTCTTCCCCAAAATTTTTGATCTCAGACTTCAATTCATGCCCAAAATCATATCTCTCCTGTGCTCTTTTAGAAAAAAAACTTTTTAAGCGTTCATTTTCCACCTTCTCAGCGGCTAATTTGTATCCTTTTTCCGCATCATAATTCTTTTCTAATAATTCATTTAATTTTTTAGATATCTCACTTGAATAACTCATCGCTTATTTTTTTTAGTTAATTTCTGTTTTTCCTGAGGATAAAGATAAGGTTGACATACCCCTTCAACAACCTCTTTAACAGGGTTTAGCACTTATTAACCTCTTTTAACAGCAGCGTATGTTTTTAACTAAAATTCTTCCCAACGAAGATTCAAAAAACTCCCTGTAACCCAATCAACTACCCTTTTGAAATTATGAGTATAAAATCTAAAATATTAGAAAAATGTAGTATCTTTGCGCACTTATTAATAACCGGGGTCGCGAACCCCAAAATTTAATTTTTATGCCAGTAAAAATAAGATTACAAAGACACGGTAAAAAAGGAAAACCTTTTTTCTGGATCGTTGCTGCGGATACCCGCGCAAAAAGAGACGGTAAATTTTTGGACAAATTGGGAATCTACAACCCTAACACGAATCCTGCTACTATCGAACTTGATGTAGACGGAGCTGTTAAGTGGTTACAAAACGGTGCTCAACCAACAGATACCGCTCGTGCTATCCTTTCTTACAAAGGAGCTTTACTTAAAAAACACCTTGCTGTAGGTGTTAAAAAAGGAGCTTTAACTGAAGAGCAGGCTGAGGAGAAATTCCAGGCATGGTTAGAAGAAAAAGAAGGAAAGATTGGAGCTAAAAAAGAATCTTTGAGCAAAGCTCAGGAAGCTGAAAAAGCTAAAGCTCTAGAAGCTGAGAAAGAAGCTAACGCTAAGCGTGAAGCTGAATTCAAAGAAGCTGAAGAAGCAGAAGCGAAAGCTGCTGCTGAAGCTGAGGCTGCTGCTAAGGCAGAAGCTGCTGAAGGAGAGGCTGAAACTGCCACTGCAGAAGAAGCTGAAACTGAAGACAAAAAAGAAGCTTAAAAACAGCGACGCAATGACTAAGGAAGAATGTTTCTACCTGGGAAAGATCGTTGCAAAATTTAGCTTTAAAGGGGAGGTGCTCATAAAACTGGACACCGATGAACCTGAAACTTACACAGAAATGGAATCAGTACTCGTTGAATACAACGACAATCTGGTTCCATTTTTTATTGAACGCTCCTACTTACACAAAAGTACCCTGTTAAGAGCGAAATTCGAAGACCTGGATACCGAAGAGGATGCCGAAGATATGATAGGCACCGATGTTTATCTTCCCCTGTCCATGCTTCCGGTGCTACCCGAGGACAAATTCTACTTCCACGAGATCATTGGTTTTGATGTTATTGATTCAGAACATGGGAATATTGGAAAAGTTGTTTCTATCAATGACACCACTTCCCAGGCTTTATTCGAAATAGACAAGGATGGCAAACAGATCCTTATCCCAATGAACGATGAGTTCATTCAGAAAGTGGATAAAAAAAATAAACAAATAAGAGTTATTACCCCTGAAGGCCTTGTAGACCTCTACTTAGGATAATCCTTCGTTATCTTCCAATTATTGAGATGCTGAAACTCCCGAAGGATCGGGACAGCGGGACGAAAATGCATAAAAAAACCGCTCTCTTCCGAAAGCGGTCATTACAAGTTATATTTTCTTCTATTGCAACTAGCCTACAATATTCACGATCTTGCCAGGCACAACGATCACCTTTTTCGGTGTACGCCCGTCTAATTGCTTTTGAGTACGCTCGTCACCCATAACATTCTTTTCAATCTCATCCTTACCCATATCTAAAGGAAGCTCCATGGTAAATCTCATCTTCCCGTTGAAAGAAACCGGGTAGTTCTTAGTACTTTCTACCAGATATTTTTCCTCAAAAACAGGATATTCCGCCGTGGTAATAGAATCCAAATTACCCAGCTTTTCCCAAAGCTCTTCCGCGATATGAGGAGCGTAGGGAGCAATAAGCACCGTTAAAGGCTCAAGGATCTCTCGGCTATTGCATTTTTGAGCGGTAAGCTCGTTCACACAGATCATGAAAGTAGATACGGAAGTATTAAAGCTGAATTCTTCAATATCTTCGGTAACCTTTTTAATGGTCTTATGCAGGGTCTTTAATGAATCTGCCGAAGGCTTTTCGTCTGAAACAGAAAATTTGTCCCCGTCATGATAAAGTTTCCAAAGCTTTTTAAGGAAGCTATGCACCCCGGTGATCCCGGCAGTATTCCATGGTTTCGCCTGTTCCAGTGGCCCTAAGAACATTTCATACATTCTTAAGGTATCTGCCCCGTAATCTTTACAGATCTCATCTGGATTCACGACATTATACTTGGATTTGGACATTTTCTCCACCTCTCTACCAACGATATATTTTCCATCTTCGGTCAGGAATTTAGCATCAGCAAATTCAGGACGCCATTTTTTAAAGCCTTCTATATCCAGTTCATTTGACGCGTTAATTAAAGAAACATCTGCATGAATTGGCTGAACGTTATTGCCTTTGATCTGGTTCTTAGAAATAAATACATTCTCCCCCTCCAGCCTGTAAACAAAAGCGCTGGTTCCAAGGATCATTCCCTGATTGATCAGCTTTTTGAATGGTTCTTCAACCGTTAACCAACCACGATCATGTAGGAATTTAGTCCAGAACCTGGAATACAATAAGTGCCCGGTAGCATGCTCACTACCTCCAATATATAGATCTACATTTTCCCAGTATTTCTGAGCTTCTTCTGAAACAAAGCGATCAGGATTCCCGGCATCCATATATCTGAAAAGATACCAGCTGCTTCCTGCCCATCCCGGCATGGTATTCAATTCCAGATGAAAAACTGTTTCGTCGTCTATTTCTGAATTAGAAACTACTTTATTGTTCGTAGTATCCCAGGCCCAGTCCATAGCATTTCCTAATGGCGGCTCACCGGTTTCGGTTGGCAGATATTTTTCAACTTCTGGCAATCTTAAAGGAAGGTGCTCCAGGTCTATCATTTTTGGTAAACCGTTCACATAATAGACAGGAAAAGGCTCTCCCCAGTATCTTTGACGGCTGAAAACCGCATCTCTAAGTCTGTAATTCGTTTTTCCGTAACCCTGTCCTGTTTTCTCCAGTTCCAGGATCACTTTATTCAATGCCTCTTTATATTCAAGCCCGCTAAGGAAATCTGAATTTGCGATCACCGTTCCTTCCTTGCCCGCATAAGCTTCCTGGGAAACATCTATATTTTCAAAAATATTAGGAATTGGAAGATCAAAATGCCTCGCAAAATCATGGTCGCGCTGGTCACCGCAAGGAACAGCCATCACCGCCCCGGTTCCGTAACCCGCAAGTACATAATCTCCTATCCAGATCGGGATAGATTCCCCGGTAAAGGGATGTTCGACATATGCCCCGGTAAACACACCGGTGATGCTTTTCACATCTGCCATACGCTCACGCTCACTTCTCTTGGCACTGGCTTCTATATAGGCCTCAACTTCTTCACGGTGAGCGTCTGTAGTGATCTCTTTTACCAGGTCATGTTCTGGTGCTAGCGTCATAAAGCTTACGCCAAAGATGGTGTCAGGTCGCGTGGTGAAGACCCCAACTTTATGATCTGTATCCTTGACCTTAAAGTCTACATGCGCC
>JBFGDP010000109.1:0-7967 GCA_041580575.1 Christiangramia sp. | reverse complement strand
GATCCATGTGTGTTGGTTTGAAATGAAATGACTATATAATTAAATACAGATCTTGCATCATCTCTTGGAAAGAACTAGCCAGCAAGCATATCTCTAATAACCAATTAGGTTAAATTAAAAAAGGCTTCCCGTATGGAAAGCCTTTTTACAATATATTAATTCGAAAGACTAGGCCGTTGCAGCCTCTTCAGTCTTTGGTTTCTCTTTCTTCTGAATAGAAGACTTTTTCTTCACACTATCGAACATTACAGGAGTCGCAATAAATAGCGAAGAATAAGTACCTACAACTACACCTACGATAAGCGCAAACATAAATCCTCTGATACTTTCACCTCCAAAGATGAAAATAGCAAGTAATACAACCAACGTAGTAAGCGAGGTATTCAAGGTTCTACTAATCGTGCTATTTAAAGCTGCGTTTACAGTTTTATCAAGATTCCAGGTAGTATGTTCGTTGACATATTCTCTAATCCTGTCAAATACCACCACGGTATCGTTCAGGGAGTAACCTATAACAGTTAGGATCGCAGCAATAAATGCCTGGTCTATTTCCATATTGAAAGGCATCACTTTATATAGTAATGAAAATATACCTAATACCACCAAAACATCATGGAACACGGCTGCTACAGCACCAATACTAAATTGCCATTTTCTGAATCTTAATAAGATATAAAGAAATACCACGATCAAAGATCCTAATACTGCCCAGAAAGATGCATTCTTTATATCATCGGCGATAGTAGCTCCAACCTTCATAGATTGCATTACTCCCACCTGCTTGTCATCTGCTCCATCTACAAATTCATCGTAAGTTAAACCTGCCGGAAGATATTTACCAAGTGCATCATAAAGAGATTTCTGGATCTCCTCATCTACCTCTGCTCCTTCTTCTTCAACTTTATATTTAGTAGTAATTTTTAACTGGTTGTCTGGCCCAAAAGTTTTGGCCTCAGCACTACCAAAGGTAGCTACAAGGTCGTTTTGAACATCGGTTGGATTTACATCCTCAGCAAATCTAACCGTATAAGTTCTACCTCCAACGAAATCTACACCCTGGTTAAGCCCTTGCACAAATAGAGATCCGATACTGATTACTATGAACAATCCAGAAACGATATAAGCCACTTTCCTCTTCTTAAGAAAGTCGATATTCATATTCGTGAACAGGTTCTTGGTTAAAGAAGTAGTAAAGTCAAGAGACTTTCCTTTTTTACCATATCCATCAATAAATAATCTTGTAATAAAGATTGCGGTAAATAGCGAAGTTGCGATACCGATTAATAAGGTAGTGGCAAATCCTTTAATAGGACCAGTTCCAAGAATGAATAATATAAGACCAGTTAGACCGGTAGTGATATTCGCATCAAGGATAGAAGATAACGCGTTGTTGAAACCATCTTTAATAGCATCACGCTGTATCTTTCCTTTGGCAAGTTCTTCCTTGATCCTTTCGAATATAAGTACGTTCGCATCAACAGACATACCAATGGTCAATACGATACCGGCAATACCAGGTAAAGTAAGTACCGCTCCAAGGCCTGCAAGAATTCCGAAGATAAAAAGGATGTTCACCACTAGAGCCACATCTGCAAAAAGACCAGCTTTTCCGTAGTATAATACCATCCAGATCAATACTAAGATCAGAGCGATCCCAAATGAGTTGATTCCGCTATCAATAGCTTCCTGACCTAATGACGGTCCAACAACTTCACTCTGGATAATATCTGCCGATGCCGGAAGTTTACCCGCACGTAGTACGTTGGCTAAATCCTGACCTTCGGTTATATTAAAATCACCTGTGATCTCACTTCTTCCTCCAGAAATAGCTCCGGAAGAAACACCCGGCGCTGAGTAAACTATATTATCAAGCACGATAGCTATCTGACTTTGTTCTGCAGAAGCTTTTCCGGTCATGTCTTCCCAGATCTTCGCTCCGGTACCATCCATTTGCATGCTAACTGCAATACGTCCTAATTGATCGTAAGTTTGCTGAGCATCGGTAATCACGCTTCCACTTAACGGTGGCTCCATGTTACGATTCCCTTTTAATGCATAAAGACCGGTAGTCTGAGTTTCTGCATCTGGAACCCCCCATACGAATTTCGCATATCTTAGATTTGAAGGCAATAAAGATCGTACCTGAGGGTTTTGAAGATAATCCATCACCTTAGCTGTATCCTGAACTTTAAAAGTCGCCAGTACTGGTCCTCCCTGATAACCTGGAGATACGATAAGGTCGAAAATTGGATTATTCCCGGTTTCAATTTCAGTACTATCTTCAGATTCTGCTAATAATTCATCAATCTCATCGTCACCAGAAGTAGCTGTAGAATCTGCCTCTTCTGTAGTTGACTTTTCAGAACGCTTCATTTCAGCAAGTCTGTTGTTAGCCTGAACAAGGAAGTTTCCTAGCTCGTTGCTTTTATATACATGCCAGAATTCTAATTGGGCAGTACTTTGCAACAGGTTCTTCACCCTGCTGATATCTTTTGCTCCAGGCAGCTCTACAAGAATTCTCCCTGAATTTCCTAAACGCTGGATATTTGGTTGCGTAACCCCGAATTTATCGATACGCTTTCTTAGTACTTCGAAAGCTGAAGTAATAGACTCGTCAATTTTCTTTCTGATGATTGGCTCAACTTCCTGATTGCTCATGTTGAAGTTGATCTCATCACTTAACGTCTTATTTGCAAAAATATCAGGAGATGCAAGTTTTGCATTCGGGATATTATTGAAAGCTTCAAAGAAAAGATCTACATAGTTTTCCTGGCTGTCTGTTTGCGCTTTATCTGCCTCGGCGATTGCTTTTCTAAAAGCAGGATCTTTGGAGTCATTAGCTAAACCACTCAGGATATCTCTCACCGAGATCTGAAGTATCACGTTGATACCTCCCTTTAGGTCAAGCCCCTTATTAAGCTCTTTATCTTTGGCTGCATTGTAGGTAATCCCTGCAATTACTTCCTCATTACCGATTGAATCCAGGTACCTGGCCTCAGCCTGGTCACGAAGTTCAGAGTAATTCTCTACATCTTCTCCTACTACCCTAACGGCAAACTCCTCTGCATCAGTTTCAACCTTATTTGTTATAAAAGTAAAAGACAGCTGATAAAGACATACCAGCCCAAATAAAATTGCAAAAACTTTAATCAGTCCTTTATTCTGCATTATTCCTCAAATTATTGATTATAGGTCTATTTTTAAAACGGACAAATATAGGACTTCATAATTCAAATCCCAATATTTTTTTTTGGATAATTTTAACTTTTAAACACAACAAAAAAGCCACAGAAACTGTGGCTTTTCACGTTATTTCGAATGTATTTAGCTAAAAAATTAAACGTCGAGCAAACCGTTGGTTTTCTTCACTCCTTCAGCACTCTCCTTCATTTTTGCTTTCTCAGCATCATCCAATTGTAACTCCACAATTTTCTCCAAACCATCTTTTCCAAGAATAGCCGGAACTCCAATACAAAGGTCATTCAAACCGTATTCCCCTTCCAGCAATGCTGAACATGGAAACATTTTTTTCTGATCACAAGCGATAGCCTGTACCAGTCCAGAAACCGCAGCTCCGGGAGCATACCACGCACTGGTTCCCAGCAATTTAGTAAGGGTAGCCCCTCCTACTTTGGTATCCTCGGCAACCTGATTCAATCTGTCTTCAGAAAGAAATGCGGTTACAGGAACAGAATTTCTTGTAGCAAGTCTTGTTAGTGGCACCATACCGGTATCGCTATGTCCACCAATTACCATTCCGTCAACATCTGAAGGCGGGCATTCTAAAGCCTCACTTAATCTATATTTAAATCGGGCGCTGTCTAATGCTCCACCCATACCAATGATCTTGTTCTTAGGAAGACCCGTAGTTTTGTGAACCAAATAAGTCATTGTATCCATTGGATTACTAACAACGATAATAGTTACATTTGGAGAATGCTTGATCAGGTTGGCAGAAACCTCCTTAACGATCCCCGCGTTGATCCCGATCAATTCCTCCCTGGTCATCCCCGGTTTACGCGGGATCCCACTGGTAATAACAGCGATATCACTGTTAGCAGTTTTAGAATAATCGTTAGTACTTCCTGTTATTTTTGTATCGAAGCCATTAAGGGTTGCGGTTTGCATAAGATCCATTGCCTTACCTTCAGCATAACCTTCTTTTATATCCAGCAACACAACTTCTGAAGCAAAATTTTTGATGGCAACATATTCGGCACAGCTGGCACCTACGGCACCGGCTCCTACTATGGTAACTTTCATGTTAAAATATTATTTAATTTCTATTAATAATGCCTGCGAAATTACGAATAATGAGGCAGTAATAATAATAAGGAATGGTTAAATTGAATACGCTATATTCTGAAATGCACACCCATATTCAGGTTGAAGAATTTTCCGGCGGTAACCATGGTACTGAATTTAAACCAGTCTGCATATACATTAAAACCAATGTCTCCCTTAAACTGAGTTTCTGTATCACCAAGAGCTTTAAGCGAACTATTGATTAATTCCAGACCAGATCCACTGCCTCCCATGATATAATCATAATTAGAATTCGTAGCACCTAAGGCTCCAAATACCTCAAAATTTCCATAGCGCCTAGAACCTATAGCCTTAGCCATCCAGAGATTAGCATCCACATCTATAACATCTAATTCGGCAATAGAAATATCCACCGGCTGGAAGGCATAAGAAACATCGAAAAAATTATATGCTCCGGAAACCGCAAACTGGAAATCATCCTCCCTACTGTATTTAAAATATTGGTTTAGATTGTGTTTTAAACCAAAACCTATAGTGCTTACCGCCACATCGTCTATAGTTAGTTCAGGAGCATATCTAAAAGCAAATTCCAGCTCATATGGTAAACCAATAGCCAGTTGTATAAATGGATGTATCACCACCTCTTTATCTATACCTTCAAATGCATCAAATTCGAATTCCTGACCAAAAACTTCCCCTTCATATACCACATCCCCTTTTTTCCCAAAAGCGGTAGGCACCACCGCCGAAGAACGGTCTTTAATATTGAGTACCTGGAATCTCGCATTACTTACAGTATACGTTTGCTGACTTTTAGGAACAAACATGGCATTTCCATTAACCGATACTTCGAATTGCCATTTTTCCAGCGCAACTGCAGAAGTAAACCAACCAGAATTAGCCTGGTAAGCCGCCGCCGAAGCTGCGGGTTTTGCAAATTCGTCAGCAATTAATAAAACATCTCGCACCAATTGATCCTGCTCGTTCTGGGCAGAAACTTTTGTAATAGCAAGTAATAGAAAAAGGATGGAAAACTTTTTAAGATATTTCACAGTTTAATTTTTAGAGTATTAAAATAACAAAAACTTCAATGTTTTATTGCAACAAAAAAACCCACACATTTTACCAAAGCGTGGGTCTTTAAAAAAGATTATAAATTTTGACTAGGCATCAATATTTGCATACTTAGCGTTCTTCTCAATGAATTCACGCCTCGGCGGAACTTCATCTCCCATCAACATAGAGAAAATCCTGTCGGCTTCCCCTCCATTATCGATGTTTACCTGTCTCAAAATCCTGAATTCAGGATCCATAGTAGTATCCCAAAGTTGTTCAGCGTTCATCTCCCCAAGACCTTTATATCGTTGGATTTGAACTCCTCCACTATATTCAGCAGCGATCTCATCACGCTCTTTATCATTCCAGGCATACCTCTTCTTTTGCCCTTTCTTGACAAGGTACAATGGTGGCGTGGCGATATAAATATGTCCGTTTTCGATCAATTCTTTCATATAACGAAAGAAGAAAGTCAGAATCAGGGTTTCAATGTGACTACCATCAACATCGGCATCACACATGATCACGATCTTATGATATCTTAGTTTTGAAAGGTTTAATGCCTTGCTATCCTCTTCAGTTCCGATGGTTACTCCAAGAGCAGTATAGATATTTTTGATCTCCTCGTTATCAAAAACACGATGAGACATTGCCTTTTCAACATTCAAAATCTTACCTCTTAATGGTAAAATCGCCTGAAACTTACGATCTCTACCCTGCTTGGCAGTACCACCTGCCGAGTCACCCTCTACAAGGAAAACCTCACATTGTTTTGGATCCTGCTCTGAACAGTCTGATAATTTCCCAGGCAAACCACCTACACTCATGGCAGTTTTACGCTGAACCATTTCACGGGCTTTTTTCGCAGCATTTCTGGCCTGCGCAGCAAGTATAACTTTCTGAACGATGGTCTTGGCATCATTCGGGTTTTCTTCCAGGTAATTCTCTAGCATTTCTGAAACTGCCTGAGACACTGCTGAAGTAACCTCACGGTTACCGAGCTTGGTTTTAGTCTGACCTTCGAACTGAGGTTCAGCAACCTTTACCGAAATAATCGCCGTAAGACCTTCACGGAAATCATCCCCCGTAATTTCGAATTTCACTTTATCAAGTAATCCCGAAGCATCAGCATACTTTTTAAGAGTGGTGGTCAAACCACGTCTAAATCCAGACAGGTGTGTTCCTCCTTCATGTGTATTAATGTTATTTACATAAGAATGTAAATTCTCATTAAATGAAGTATTATAGATCATGGCAACCTCAACCGGAATGTCGTTCTTTTCACCTTCCATCGAGATCACATCTCCAATGATCGGCTCTCGGTTACCGTCCAGAAATTTGATAAATTCTTTTAAGCCTTCTTCAGAATGGAAATCATCATGAACATATTCACCATTATCCTCTTTATTCCTTTTATCGGTCAAACTTATTCTTATCCCTTTATTAAGATAAGCAAGCTCACGCATACGGCTGGCCAGGGTATCATAATTATACTCCAGGGTTTGCTGGAATATACTTGGATCTGGTTTAAATGTTACAATTGTACCGCTTAGTTCTGTCTCACCAGTTGGTTTTACAGGGTAAAGTGGCTTCCCCAGCTCATATTCCTGCTGCCAGATTTTCCCATCTCTGTAAACTGTGGCGGTAAGATGTTCTGAAAGTGCGTTCACACAACTCACCCCAACACCATGCAGACCACCAGAAACTTTATAAGAATCTTTATCGAATTTACCACCTGCACCAATCTTGGTCATTACGACCTGTAATGCAGACACACCTTCTTTTTTATGCAGATCTATAGGAATCCCCCTACCGTTATCTTCGGTAGTGATAGAATTATCCTCATTGATAGTAACTTTAATATTATCACAGTGTCCCGCAAGCGCCTCATCGATAGAGTTATCAACAACTTCGTATACCAAATGATGCAGTCCTCTAACGCCTGTATCACCAATATACATTGAAGGTCGCATACGAACATGCTCCATGCCTTCCAGTGCCTGAATACTGTCGGCTGAATAATTATGTTTCTTAGCTTCTTCGCTCATATATATGCTAATTAATTTCGTCTATTTTGGATAACGAACAAATATAACAATTCGCATATTTTTAACAGGTTGGAGCAGCCTTATAACACCTTAAGTTATCAACAAATTATGTGGAAAAACCCGAAGTATTCCGGATCTCCAGAACACTTCGGGTTTAATATTTAAGTTCCTACAAAAATTAAGCTTTTTGAAGCTCTTTTTTTAAGCCTGGAGCAACATGAGTTTCGTTTGCTCTTCCACTTGGATCAAGGTCTTTTTGCCATTTCGGGATCCATCTTTTTACCGTTTTCGCCGCAGAATCCTGTGGGAAATGTTTGCTGAACAATTCTCTGTAAAAATAAGCTTCTTTGGTCGCCGGCGTGTTCACTGGGTATTTTAAGGCAGCAGTCTCCATTTGCACATCGCTTACCTGCTTTGAAGCATAATCGATAAGCTGATCTATCCAGTTATACCCTACCCCGTCGCTAAATTGCTCTTTTTGACGCCATAGTACTTCCTCTGGCAGAAATGGTTGCTCTGGAGTATCAAATGCTTTTCTAAGCACATATTTTTCTACACCATCATAAGTTACCGGCATTTTTTCTTCAGGCACCATTT
>JBFGDP010000108.1:0-8032 GCA_041580575.1 Christiangramia sp. | reverse complement strand
CCTCCGCTTAAAGAAGAATGATCGGTAATCCTTATCCCGAGAGCTTCAGAAACATGTTGTATGGCCGCCTGCAGATCATTTACGCTCATAGGTTAGATACGTAAATGAATGATCGTGTTTCTCATCCTTCTCATGAAACTGTTCGTTTACCAGGGACCACTCGTTTTCATCTATCTCCGGGAAAAATGTGTCTGCCTCGAATTCTCCATGAACCCGGGTAAGTTCGATCCTGTCTGCCTTGTCCATGCCCATTTCATAGATCTCACCACCTCCGATGATAAAAGGCTGTTCATCTAATTTTGAAACCTTTAGAGCTTCTTCCAGAGAATTTACCACGATGGTACCTTCCGGCTGATAATCATCTTTCCTGGTAATGATCACATGGGTACGGTCTGGAAGCAATTTCGGGAATGACTCGAAGGTCTTTCTGCCCATTATGATATGATGACCCGAGGTTAATCTTTTAAATCTTTTAAAATCATCTGGTAAATGCCATACCAGATCATTATCCTTTCCCAGGGCATTATTTTCTGCAGCTGCAGCGATGATAGTGATCATTGGAAACTAGGTGTTTAAAGGTTTATTAGGGTCATCGGGGCTAATTCTTTTGGTGGGTTCGTTAGGATTAATATTCCTGGCAGAACCTGGTAAAGGATGTTCTCTTTCTACTTTTTCCTGTAATTGAGCTATTCTTTCTTTTTGCTTTTTCACCAGCCTGTCTACCTGCCGTGCCTCCCAGTCTTTTCCCATCAAACTATTAATGATAAGTACGTTGAAGAAATGTACGAGGAAAATCAATGTCCATAAGAGAACTGCCCAAACAAACCAATTGTAACCTAAAGGCTTGAAGTCTTCCTGATAGCCGATGATCACATTTAGAACTATTAAAAAAACAGCACCAATTAGAAAAACCACGAAATGTTGAAAGAGTCTTTTTTTCTGTTTCGCTCTTTTTCTGGCATTTTCGTAAAGTTCTCTTTGTTCGTAATCTATTTTGGAGGTGCTTTTCTTTTTAGAAAACATATTTACAATTACATTAGTGTATTACCAAATTTACATTTTTATCAAAAGAACTTGCAAGCGCTTATGGATAATTTAAGAAAAGGCTTCCCCGTACTTGAACAATATACCTATTTAAATACTGCAGCATCGGGATTGTTGCCGGAAAAAGTCTGGGAATTCAGGCAGGAGCACGATCTTGATTATTTTTTACAGGCCAGCCTTCTCAAGGATAAAATGGGTGAAGAATTAACCGCCGTAAGGGAAGCTGTAGGCCGGTTTTTTAACTGTGCTGCGAACCGGGTCGCGCTGGTGCCTAATTTTTCATATGGTTTTAATAGTATTCTGGAAAGTATTGATAAGCCTGGAAAAGCCTTATTGATTGCAAATGACTACCCTTCCATAAACTGGGCGGTGGGATCGCGTAATTTTGAAGTTGTCTATGCTCAAATGGATGCGAACCTGGAGGCTAACATCATTGCTAAAATTGAGGAGACACAACCCACATTTTTTGCCTTTAGTATAGTACAATACATTAATGGGGTAAAACTAAACGTAGATTTTTTCCGCATGCTAAAGGAAAAATTCCCGGAATTGATCCTTATCGCTGATGGGACACAGTATTTTGGAACCGAAACCTTCGACTTTGATAAGTCTGGCCTGGATATCGCTATTAGCAGCTGCTATAAATGGCTTCACGCGGGTTACGGAAACGGGCTGATGCTTTTTAACGAAAGTGTTCAGGGAAAATTAAACCCTAAACATCTTGGATTTGGTTCTCTGCAGGGAAAATATAAGGCTCATGAGGGTAATTTTATTGGTAAGTTTGAACCTGGCCATTATGATACTCTAAATTTTGGTAGCCTGAAGGTAGCCCTGGATATTTTAGATCATATAGGTAGGGAACGGATTTCCGAGAATATCAATAATTTGAAGAAGTTGGCTAAAGAGAGGTTTGTAAAGGCCGGACTCCTGGAAAAGTGGATCGCAGATCGTGAAGACTATTCATCATTATTTAATATCAGGGGGGACGAACATCTATTTAATAAATTGAAAGGAGAAGGCATTATTACCTCACTTAGAGGAAGTGGAATTCGAATAAGTATGCATTATTATAATTCTGAGAAAGATCTGAACCACCTTTTTAAAATTTTAAGCATCTGAAATTCATCAAATTTATCGGTAAATTTTTGATTTAATTCTTAGAATAACGTTTTCGTATTTCCAAGTTCTTTATAGATTGAGCAATTCATTTCGAATTCCGGAAAAATGAATATAACCATTTGATTTCTATTGATTTATAAATCTTTATTGCGTTAATTTGGAGGGTTATTTATTAAAAAAAGTAGTTATGTCAATTACAAAACAATACCTGAAATCAAAACCGGAGTGTAAGATCACTTTTACCGTACCTGCAAAGGATGCCAAAAAAGTTGAGGTGGCAGGTGATTTTAATAGCTGGAAATTATCTGAATTGAAAAAATATAAGAATGGTAATTTTAAAGGGCAAATTAATGTACCTGTAAACCAAACATACCAGTTTAGATATGTGGTAGATGGACAATGGATGAACGAAGAGGAAGCTGACGGATACCAGTGGAGTGATTTTGCAGCAGCAGATAACAGCCTGCTTGAGGTATAGTCAAATTAGTGCCGCTCTTAAAATTATAAATTTTTACTCGGTGATTTTTACACCGTTCCAGAAGGCAACATGATTTTCAATAGGTTTAGCCGCGTGGCTCGCTTCAGGGTAATACCAGGCAGCATCTTCGTTGGTTTCGCCGTTCACCTCTATATGGTAATATGATGCTTTTCCTTTCCAGGGACAACGGGTGTGGGAGTCACTGGGTTTAAAATACTCCTGCTTTATATCTTCCTGTGGAAAATAATGATTGTTTTCCACGATCTTAGTGTTTGAACTTTCTGCTATTACGGTATCGTTCCAGATGGCTTTCATGATGATGAGTTGTAATTCTACGTTCTCCTAAAGATATAATTTTTATAGGAGTTTTCGGTGTCTCTAAAGGACTTCTCGACTCTTAATCCCGCTTCACCGGCCAGCCAGTTTACTATAGTATCATCGTACTTCTGGGATATTTCTGTATGTATACTTTCCCAGGCTTCAAAACTAACGTCCAGATCTAATTTGTTAATTCTTACTTCCTGCGCTTTTTTACTTACCAGAAAACTTTCAGCGGTTCCGGTTTCGGGATTATAGGTTTCCCAGTGCAGGAAATTATCCAGATTAAAATTGGCGTTGAGTTCATTATTTATACGTACCAGCAAGTTCTTGTTAAATTCTTCGGTGATCCCGGCAGGATCATTATATGCATCCAATATTACTTGAGGGTGTTTTTTCTGGTCGAAACCCATAAATAGCATATCCTCAGGTCTCATGGCGTGCCGGATATTCTGTAAAAAATCCACAGCTTCCTCGTGCTTTAGATTGCCAATATTACTGCCTAAGACCAGGATCACTTTTTTACGCGTATTATACTCTGCCAGTTTTTCCAGAGTTTTAAAATAGGTTCCCTGCTGTACTTTTACCTGTGCCTGGGGAATTTCTTCTTTAAGAGAAACCTCTAATTCCTCCAGTACATTCTGGCTAATATCTATGGGCAGGTAGGTGAAATTATGCTCTTTTTCTACCATTTTTCTTAGAAGAATCTTGGTTTTCTTTCCATCACCGGCTCCAAGTTCAATAAGGTCTATACCGTCTTCGCTGCTAAAAGAATTAACGATATCATCGGCATTCAATTTTAGAATTTCAAATTCTGAATTGGTGAGATAATATTCCGGCATTTCCATGATCTGCTGGAAAAGTTTATCCCCCTTTTTATCATAGATATATTTTGAATGCAGGTATTTTGGAAAGCTGCTAAGCCCTTTATAGGTGTCTTCAGCAAAGGCCGATTCAAACTTAGTTTCCGAAGTATTTTTCATTTATATAAATTAATTAGCCAGTCTGAAGCCGGTAAATTGCCATCGGAGCTGTGGATGAAAGAAATTCCTGTAAGTTGGCCTGCTGTGATCTCTGGAGGTAGCTACCGAGGCACCTCTAAGTACTTTTTGATTCACCATAAATTTGCCATTGTATTCACCAAGGGCGCCATCTGGCTTTTTATAATTAGGATAAGGAGAGTATGCACTTTCAGTCCATTCCCACCGGCTTCCCCAATCAAAATGCTCCCGGGCAGATTCCCATTCTTCTTCAGTAGGTAAGCGCATACCTTTCCATTGGGCAAAGGCAAAAGCCTCGTAGTAGGATATATGGGTAACGGGTGCCTCCATGTTTAGCATTTCCAGGCCTTTCAAGGTGTACTGGCGCCATTGACCATCTACTTTATGCCAGTATTCCGGGCGTTTAATTGCGTTTGCGCTAAGCCAGTCCCAGGCTTCGGCATGCCAAAGCATAACATCGTTATAACCCCCGGCTTCAATAAATTCCAGGTACTCCCCATTGGTCACCAGTTTATTGGAAATATGGTAAGCACAAAGATATTTTTTATGCCAGCCCTTTTCATTATCATAGCAGAAGCCATCAGAATTATGACCTATCATATAAATTCCTTCAGGCATCTCTATCCAATCTCTCTGGAAATCCTGTACCGGGTTTTCCTCAAACTCACTATTATATTTAGGTAAGAGCGGGTTATTTCCAAGTATATACTTAATATCTGTATAAAGTAGTTCCTGGTGTTGCTTTTCGTGATGACAACCAATTTCGAGAACTTCCAGGGCTTTAGCATTCAGCTCATGATTAGTCATAAGATCGATTACGGCCTGTGTAACATATTTCCTATAATCATAAATCCAGGCTACCGTAGGCCGGGATAAATTACCCCGGTTCGTTCTTATTACTTTTTCACCAACGCTTTCATAATAGCTATTAAAGACATATGCCGTATTGAAATCGTATAACTGATGTCCCGGCGCATATTTTTTAAGTACGAATTCCTCAAAGAACCAGGTCGTGTGACCCAGATGCCACTTGGGAGGAGAAACATATTCTACAGGTTGCACCACATAATCTTCGGTTTCCAGGTGAGAACATATCTTTTCTGAATCTGCCCGGGTCTGTTTAAAAAGTTGAAGTAAATCCTGTTGTGAAAGCATAAAAAAAGAGTGATACGTTTAGGTATCACTCAAATTTACAATTTTTTAAAAACGACCCGGATTTTCAGTCGTTAAGGTCGAGTTAAATATACTGGCTCTAAAAATTTATAGGGATGGTATATTTAATTGCCTTTGGTTTTCCTCCTAATTTGCCGGGGGTCATGGGTGGAATGCTTTCCATTAATCTTCTGGCCTCTTTTTTTAATTCAGGATATTTACTCTCAACCGAGTTTACTATCACCTTTCCCTCTTCGTTCACCTTCATAGAAACAACTGCCTTTCCCTGGATCCATTCGCCTTTATCATTTTTAGAGTACTTGATATTCTCTTTTATGTGTTGCATCAACATCTTGTTGAAGCAGGCTTTTTTATCTGCTGCATTTTCACAGCCTTTCCAGACGGGTGCGGTTTCCCTGGTAGTGATCTTATTGCCTTTTACACTTACGTCTTCCTGGGCAAATCCAGACATTCCGGTAAGTATGAGGGCGATAATCAAAAACTTTTTCATAATGCTATTTTTTTTATTAATGATTAAACCGCCACGCTGGCCTTGATGCCAGGGTAGGGGTCATAATTCTCCAGGGTAAAATCTTCGTATGTAAAATCAAAAATATCCCTGATCTCTGGATTTAATTTCATTGTGGGTAAAGGTCTTGGTTTTCTGCTTAACTGGAGTTCCACCTGCTCCATGTGATTGCTGTAAATATGTGCGTCACCAAAAGTATGGATAAACTCTCCTGCTTCATAACCGCAGACCTGTGCCATCATCATTGTGAGTAAGGCATAAGATGCTATATTGAAAGGTACACCCAGGAATGCATCGGCACTGCGCTGGTACAGTTGGCAGGATAATTTCCCGTCTGCTACATAAAACTGAAAAAAGGCATGGCAGGGTGGGAGGGCCGCTTTTCCATTAGCTACATTCTCTGAAAATGAAACCGAAGTATCTGGCAGTACAGATGGATTCCATGCAGAAACCAACATTCTGCGGCTATTAGGATTGGTCTTCAAAGTATCTACGATCTCTTTAATCTGGTCTATCTCCTCACTATTCCAGTTTCTCCACTGGTGTCCGTAAACCGGTCCCAGGTCACCATTTTCATCTGCCCATTCATTCCAGATCCTGACCCCGTTTTCTTTAAGATACTTAATATTAGTATCTCCTTTAAGAAACCAGAGTAATTCATGTATGATCGACTTGAGATGTAATTTTTTAGTAGTTACCATGGGAAAGCCTTCGCTAAGATCGAATCGCATTTGATAACCAAAAACACTTTTAGTGCCGGTGCCAGTGCGATCACCTTTCTGAGCCCCGTGTTCCAGTACATGTTTTAGCAGGTCGTGATATTGTTTCATGGGCAAGCTCTTATAAGACGGTTGAAATTTTGTAATCTGAATAAAAATAACAAAATCAGGGGAAACATGAATGTAAATCTGTGCTAAAAACCAGGAGTTATTAACGCGATCTCAACCGGGTTTTTAATCTTTAGATTCATCTTCATTAGCTGCTAAATTATCTGCATGATAAGCGCCTCTTTGCCCCATAGGTTCATCTTCGCCTATGGTAGTGTCTTTCCTGGTTTGATGTTCCATTTCACTATTTATTTCTGCGCCCAGCAAAATGATAAAAGCGGTTATAAATAACCAGAGCATTAAAATAATAACGGCTGCAAAGCTGCCATAAACTTTATCATAACTTCCAAAACTATCCACATACCAGGAAAATAAAACAGAACCACCTATCCATAAAAATGTACTTAGTACTGCTCCCCAGGATACCCATTTAAATTCGGGATCATCACGATCTGGAGCATTTTTATAAAGCAGACCTAGAGAGATTATGAATAGAAAAGCGATAAGAAACCATCTGCCCCAGTCAATAAATGATTCTAAACCAGAAGGCAAACCAATCCTATCTATGAAAGCCGGGTAGAAAATTAGGAGCATCAGGCTTAAAAGTCCCATTAAAATAGCGCCAATGGTAAAGAGAAAGGTGATGCCTGTCTTTTTAATAAACCCGCGTTCATCCTTTTCATCATAAGCTATATTGATACCTTCAAATAATGCAGAGGTTCCTTTATTGGCACTCCATAAACTTACCAGGATACTTATTACAAGGCTCCAGCCCAAGGTAGTTTTTGGTTTATTAAGAATGGGTTCAAGAATACCGGTAATAATCTCGTAAGCCTGTGCGGGCAAAATATTATTCAAAGCTGAAAATTGCTCGCGTATTTGCGCAGGATCTATAACCAGACTGTAAATATTAATCATGGCTATGATCGCCGGGAAAAGAGCCAGGAAAAAATAAAAAGCGATACCCGCCGCGACTATTTGGACATGGTCTGCAGATAACTGATGATAAACTCTTTTACTAATTTCTTTCCAGCCGGGTGCAGGTATCTCACGGGGCTTTTCTGCGTAAATACCCTTATTATGTCTTTTGCTACTCATAGATGATAAACTCTTATTGATTATGTTAGAATATAAGAAGTTTAGAATTAAACCCACAATGGGTTTATCTATGCAGGCGCTTTTTCAGAAAAGTTTAAGAGATGTTGACTATCCTATTATCATTCCGGCAATGGTAGCTGAAAGTAATGAGGCAAGTGTTCCTCCAATCAAGGCTTTCATTCCAAATTCAGATAAAGTCTTACGCTGACCTGGCGCTAAGGAACCAATCCCACCTATCTGAATCCCAATAGAAGCAAAATTTGCAAATCCGCAGAGCATATAAGTAGCCATAATCACCGACTTTTGGTAATTAAGACTTAGAGCGTTTGCGGGATTTTTCAGATCTGCTAGTTGAATATATCCTACAAATTCACTGGCTGCAAGTTTAATACCTAATAACTGCCCCATAAGCATCATGTCTTCCTTGGCAACTCCAATGATCCACATAAGCGGAGCGAAAATTAGG
>JBFGDP010000107.1:0-8112 GCA_041580575.1 Christiangramia sp. | reverse complement strand
GCTTCTTAACTCGGTATATTTTTTACCGGTAGGTAGTTTAACTCGCAGCCATTTTGGTTTTGGCGTTCTTTCTGTCTTGGTTTTTACGGGAGCAACGTCTGTATTCATAGCAAAATTCTGAGGTTCAAAGATACAATAATAAGGTGAACTGCATAAATTAGACCGGTTAGGATATGCAACCTTTAATAGCTGTTTCTGGCTTCAATGATCTCGGCCAGTAATTTTTTTGCTCTGAGTAGCTTAACTTTGATATTATTCATGGGTTCATCAAGATTTCTGGCGATTTCCTTATAAGATTTCTCCTGAAAAAACCGAAGATTAATCACTTCCTGATAA
This sequence comes from Christiangramia sp., assembly GCA_041580575.1. GTDB lineage: Bacteria > Bacteroidota > Bacteroidia > Flavobacteriales > Flavobacteriaceae > Christiangramia. Next base: position 7,776 of record JBFGDP010000107.1, on the reverse strand, counting down.
TGCGGTTTTAATTGCTTGATATCTAAAAGCAGCTGTTCCAGGTTTTGTTCCTTGATGAGTTTATCTTCGATACCCGGAGTTTCATCTACGATCTCGTAAACTTTATCTGCATCGTGCATGGATGTTCTGGATCTAACAGAAACCTTAGTCTTCCTGATCTGGTCTATATGTATATTTTTCGAAATCGCGATAAGCCAGGTCGAAAAGGAATATTTTTCGTCGAAAGTATCGATCTTGTTAAAGGCTTTAGAAAAAGTCTGTATAGTAATATCTTCAGACTCATATTCATTTCTGGTCTTCTTTAACTGAAAACCATAAACGTCATTCCAGAATTTATCTAAGAGATAATTGAAAGCCGACTGGCTTCCCTTTTTCGCCTCCCTGATTTTCGCCAGGAGATGGTCTGGATTTATTTCCAATGTTTCGGCTTTGAAATGAGGTTAGTTATAAAGATAACTAATTGCATGAAAATTAAAAACAGATCGAAGAACGGGAAGAGCCATACTACATCTTTTTCATTAAGTTTTCTACCTGCCTGAATATAAACAAAAGCCTCGGTGATTAATTTAAGGCCCAGGATGGCCAGAGTTATATGAGGCTGAATCTGGAAAATGAGGAGGGTTCCTAATAAAACCCAGAATAATACCCTAAAAATATAAAATGCCCCTAATAAGGCCTTGTGTTTTGTTTTATAATGACCGGCTACAGATACATGTCTTCTTTTCTGATGAAACCATTCTGAGAATTTTTTCTTGGGTACACTCCTGGTGATGGAGTCGGGGTGAAAACAAATTGCTGTATTATCTGAAGTTGAAGCCTCATTAACGAAGAGGTCATCATCGCCAGACCTCAGGTGGAGATGGTTTGCAAATCCCTTCATTTCATAAAATTGAGTCGAAGTATAAGCCAGGTTTCTTCCTACGCCCATATATGGTGAACCTAACCTTGCGTAAGAAAAATACTGTATGGCCGTGAGTAAGGTTTCAAACCTGATTAATTTATTTAATAATGAGCCCGAATGTTGAAAATAACCACCATATCCCAGGATGATCGAGCTACCAGGCTGAAAATTGCGAGCCATCTCTGTGATCCAGTTTTTGGACTGTGGAGCGCAATCTGCATCGGTAAATAGCAGGTGCTTGTTTCTGGCTTTCTTGATTCCGAGGGTTAAAGCATATTTTTTATTAGCCCAAAAGGCTTCGTTGTTCTGGACGTTCACAAGTTGTATCCTTGGATCGATATTCTGAAATTCCTCGATTACTTCTAAAGTTCCATCGGTAGATGCGTCATTGATTACAATTACCTCAAAGTCGGGATAATGCTGATCCAGTATAATTGGTAAAAAATTTCTAAGATTTTCTTCTTCATTCTTTGCGCAGATAATCACAGAGACCGGAACCTTCGGATGCAATTTCTCTTTAAAACGCATTGTTGCGAAAGATAGAAATGAGAAAAAATATAGAAGGTTAATTAAGCTAACCAGAATGAATACACCTAATAAAACTGTTCCCATTCGGCCTAGGTCGTCTTAGGCGTTTCTGAACAATTTTCGATTTCATCGGGTAATTTTCCGCAGAAACTACAGGGTTCGCCAGATTTATTCAGATAAGGATTCTGGCTGGCACAGGTTCCGGCAAATTTTCCTTCTTTTTTACCCCAAATCTTTATGGCAATCCCGGCAAAAGCAAGACCGAGTAAAATGATACTTATTATAAATAGTTTCATGATCTAAATATTCAACTGCAAAAATAAGAATAATTAAAAGCAACTAAAAATTGGAATCCTCATTAATATAATGTTTACAATATTTAACTAAACTTTAATCGAATCATGCGCTATAAATGGCTTTTGCACAATATCTTGCATCGTTAATCACGAGAAAAAACTACAATTATGAAATTTAAAATGTTATTTACAGTACTTGCACTTGCTGCGTTTATGTTCACATCATGTGAAGATGAAAAGAAAAAGCAAGAGGAAGCTGCTGAAAAAGAAAGAATGGAACAAATGGAGGCCGAAAAAGAGGCTGAAATGAAGGCCGAGAAAGAAAAGATGGAGATGGAATCTAATAGTATAGCGGCTAAAGCTATGCAAACAGATACTTTGAGCACTTTGGTTACTGCCTTACAAGCAGCAGAATTGGCTGAAATGTTTAAAACTGAAGAAGGTCCTTTCACCGTATTTGCTCCGCACAATGCAGCCTTTAATAAGGTAGATAAAGCTACCTTGGAATCTTTATTGAAAGAGGAAAATAAGGATCAACTGGCAGGAGTTTTAAAATATCACGTTGTATCCGGTGAAGTTACCTCTCAGCAACTTGTTAAGATGATCCAGGACAATAATGGAAAATACGAAATAAGTACTGTTGGTGGGGGCAAAATTGTTGCTTCTTTAGATGGAGATAAGGTTGTTCTAACAGATGAAAACGGTAAAAAAGCGACTGTGGTAATGGCAGATGTTGATGCTTCCAACGGGGTTGTACATGTGATCGACGCAGTGGTGATGAAAAAGGCCTAAAGTAAAAATTTATTGAATTTAAAAGGGAGATACAAGTATGTGTCTCCCTTTTTGCTATATAATATTTACCTCTGCTTCCAGGTCGATCTTGAATTTATTTTTGATAGTACGTTGTACCATCCTGGAAAGATTAAGGATTTCTTCTCCGGTGGCAGCACCATAATTAACTAATACCAGTGCCTGATTTCTATGTACTCCGGCATCTCCTTCACGATATCCTTTGAGCCCAGCTTTGTCTATTAACCAGCCAGCAGGGACCTTAACGAGTTCTTCTGAAATGGTATAGCACGGGAGATCGGGATATTCTGCAACCAGATTTTTATATTGATCCCTGGATATTACCGGGTTTTTAAAAAAGCTACCACTGTTGCCAATTTTCTTAGGATCGGGGAGTTTGCTGTTCCTAATAGTGATTACTGCGTTTGAAATATCCTGAATGCTGGGAGAAAGGATTCCTTTGGCTTCAAGTTCAGAAGTGATGGCGCCGTAGCCTGTGCGCAATTCGTGCCTCTTTTTAGTTAATCTAAAACGTACAGCGATAATTATATACTGCCCTTTCAGTTTATGTTTAAATACAGAATTGCGATATTCGAATTCACACTCTTTTAGGTTAAATTCTCTCTCTTCAAGAGTTTGCACATTCACAGCTTTACAACTGTGAAATGTATCTTTTAACTCTACGCCATAGGCTCCAATATTCTGAATTGGTGCTGTACCCACATTACCTGGAATAAGGGAAAGATTCTCCAGGCCTCCAAAATTTTGCTCAAGGGTCCATAAAACAAATTCATGCCAGTTTTCTCCGGCTTGAGCTTCGATTATTACCTCTTCGTCAGTTTCAGAAACTATTCGTTTCCCTTTTAGCGCGATATGCAATACCGTTTGATGAACATCACCGGTAAGAAGCATGTTACTTCCACCACCAAGGATAAATATCTCGGAAGCATAGTTCTTGCGCAGGATTTTTTTTAGGTCCTCGGTGTTTTCTATAGATATAAAAGTGTCTGCTTTAACATCAATGCCAAAGCTATTGTAATCCCGAAGAGAAAAATTACGCAGTACCTGCATTAATTCTGCTGCTTGTATTGTTTTAGGGCCTTATCAAGGATGATGATGGCTCTTTCAAGGTCTTCTTTTTTAAGTACGTAGGCAATCCTTACCTGGTTCTTCCCGGTATTGGGTGTAGAATAAAATCCGGCGGCAGGAGCTACCATAATGGTTTCGTTATCATCCTCAAATTCTTCCAGCAACCATCGCGCAAAATCATCGGCATCGTCTACAGGTAATTCGGCAATGCAATAAAAGGCTCCTTTAGGTTTGGCAACCTTCACGCCATCGATCTTTTCCAGACCGTCAACCAGAAGATCTCTTCTATAAGTATATTGATCAATAACTTCATCAAAATATTCCTGCGGCGTATCTAAAGCTGCTTCGCTGGCGATCTGGGCAAAGGTTGGCGGGCTAAGCCTGGCTTGTGCAAATTTCATAGCCGTAGCAATAACATCCTTATTTTTAGATACTAGGCAGCCAATTCGTGCTCCACACATGCTATATCGCTTGGATACTGAGTCTACCATGATGGCATTTTGTGCAAGTTCAGGAATACTCATTATAGAATGATGTACTGCTCCTTCATATGCGAATTCACGATAAACTTCATCAGAAACAATAAATAGGTCGTGTTTTAAAGCCAGGTCTGCAAGTTGTTGCACTTCTTCCCGGGTGTATAGATAACCGGTAGGATTTCCCGGATTACAAATTAGAATGGCTTTGGTTTTATTAGTGATCAGTTTTTCAAATTCAGAGATTGGAGGTAAAGCAAAACCGTTGTCGATATTGGCCTGGATTGGTTTGATCTCTACTCCAGATGCGGTTGCGAAACCATTATAATTCGCATAAAAAGGTTCTGGAATGATCACTTCATCTCCAGGATCTGTAATACTACCCATGGTAAATAATAAAGCTTCAGAGCCACCGGTGGTAATAATGATGTCATCCTTTTCTACGGGCAGCGATGTTTTTTTGTAATACCCTGCCAGCTTTTCTCTGTAACCTTCAAATCCGGCAGAATGGCTATAAGATAACACTTCGATGTTATGATTTCTTACGGCGTCAAGTGCCACTTGAGGTGTTTTAATATCTGGTTGCCCTATATTAAGCTGGTAAATTTTACGTCCTTTCTTTTTAGCAGCTTCTGCAAAAGGTACGAGTTTTCTTATGGGAGATTCAGGCATTTGAAGCCCTTTATGTGAGATTTTAGGCATAGCTATTAATTTGTGGAATGCAAAATTGCAAAATTAAACTATCAATCAATAATTATAGGGTAAATATCCCGTATTTTTTGTCGCGAATAGCTCTTCATTCAAGCTGGAATAAAAAAAGCCTTCCAAATGGAAGGCTTAAGATTATATTACGAAAGATAATACTTAACTATCATCTTCTTCGGTGTCGCCACTATCTATCACAGCACCTTTGATTTTCAATGCTTTAACCGGTTCACTGGAATTAGAATAGACCGTTACAGTTTTTCTTATAGGACCTACTCTTTTGGTGTCATATTTCACCTGAATTTCTCCCGATTCACCCGGCATAATCGGATTTTCGGGCTTCTTAGGTACTGTGCAACCACAGCTGGATTTTACGTCCTCAATGATTAGTGGAGCATCACCAATATTCTTTACCTCGAATACTCGAACACCATCACTGCCTTTTTTTATTTCACCATAGTCTATAGTCTCTGACTTAAATTCCATTTTTGCAACTTTCTGCGCCTGAGCTGCAGTCATTCCGGCAAGAACGAATATGGCGATTGCGATTAATTTCTTCATAATTTTAAAAATTTTGCTGATTAGTAAAGATAAGCTGAAATATTTCATTTCTCAAAATTTATATCATTTCAGCAGCTTTCATAATCCTCGATTAATAATTACTTTTGCCATTATTTCAAAAATCAGACCAAGAAATGGCAATTGCTTCACAATACAATGCAAAAAAAGTAGAAGATAAGTGGTACGACTACTGGATGAAAAATAATTATTTTCATTCCAGTGTAGATGAACGTGAGCCTTACACGATCGTGATTCCTCCTCCCAACGTTACCGGGGTGCTTCATATGGGGCATATGCTGAACAATACTATTCAGGATGTGTTGGTAAGAAGAGCCAGGCTAAAAGGATATAATGCCTGCTGGGTACCGGGAACAGATCACGCTTCTATTGCAACAGAAGCAAAGGTGGTGGCAAAGTTAAGGTCTGAAGGTATAGATAAAAATGATCTAAGTCGTGAGGAATTTCTACAGCATGCCTGGGACTGGACGCATAAACACGGAGGTATAATCCTGCAACAGTTAAAAACTCTGGGAGCTTCCTGTGACTGGGACAGGACCAAATTTACCATGGATAAAGATATGTCTGAATCTGTGATCAAAGTTTTTGTAGATCTTTATAAAAAAGGTCTTGTTTACAGGGGCTATCGCATGGTTAACTGGGATCCACAGGCTAAGACCACACTTTCTGATGAGGAGGTGAATTATGAAGAAAGAAACGGAAAGCTCTACTATCTTAAATATAAGATTGATGGTTCAGATGAGACGCTCACTATTGCCACGACCAGACCAGAAACTATTCTCGGGGATACGGCCATTTGCATTAATCCTAATGACGAAAGGTTTGAGCATTTAAAAGGTAAAAAAGCGATTGTGCCTATTTGCAATCGAACCATTCCTATTATCGAAGATGAATATGTAGATATGGAATTTGGTACGGGTTGTTTGAAGGTGACTCCAGCGCATGATGAAAATGATAAAAATTTAGGGGATAAGCATAATCTCGATGTGATCGATATTTTCAACGATGACGCCACCTTAAACCATTATGGTTTACATTATGAAGGTAAAGACAGGTTTGTTGTTCGTGCTGAAATTGTTGAAGAACTTGAGTTGTCTGGTTACCTGGATAAAGTGGAAGATCACCTTAATAAAGTTGGAACCAGTGAACGTACCGGTGCGGTTATAGAGCCGAAACTTAGTGACCAGTGGTTTCTTAAAATGAAAGAAATGGCAGCTCCGGCTTTAGAAGCTGTTATTGGTGATGATATTAATCTGGTGCCAGAGAAATTCCTGAATACTTATCGTCATTGGATGGAAAATGTACGTGACTGGAATATTTCCCGACAATTATGGTGGGGGCATCAAATACCGGCTTATTACTACGGTGAGGGCAAGAATGATTTTGTGGTGGCCGAATCTCTGGAAAAAGCCTTGGAAGCGGCGCGCAAAGAATCTGGAAATGGGAATTTAAAAGAAACAGATCTTATTCAGGATAAGGATGTTCTGGATACCTGGTTTTCTTCCTGGTTATGGCCTATGAGTGTTTTCAACGGGATTCTTGAGCCGGAAAATAAAGAAATTCAATATTATTATCCTACCAATGATCTTGTAACCGCTCCGGAAATCTTGTTTTTCTGGGTGGCCAGGATGATCATGGCCGGATATGAATACAGGGGAGAAAGACCCTTCAAAAATGTTTATCTAACAGGCATTGTCAGGGATAAGCAGCGAAGAAAAATGTCCAAATCGCTGGGGAACTCCCCAGATCCACTTGTGCTCATGGAGCAATATGGAGCAGATGGAGTTAGAGTAGGGATGCTTCTAAGTTCTCCTGCCGGGAATGATTTAATGTTCGACGAAGATCTTTGCAAGCAGGGTAGTGGTTTCACGAATAAAATATGGAATGCATTCAGGCTGGTTAAAGGTTGGGAGATTTCTGAAGAATTAGGTCAGCCAGAAACGGCTAGACTGGCCATAGATTGGTATAAAGCTAAATTTCAGTTATCTCTACGGGAAATCGAGGATCATTACTCTAAATACAGAATAAGTGATGCCCTGATGGCTACCTATAAATTAATATGGGATGATTACTGCAGCTGGTTCCTGGAAATGGTGAAACCTGCTTATGGTGAACCTATGGATGCTAAAACTTTTGCTGAAATTATTACAATTCTAGAGGATAATCTTAAAATACTTCATCCATTCATGCCATTTGTGACCGAAGAGATCTGGCAGGAAATTACTGCGCGTTCTCCTGAAGAGGCTTTGATAATTGCCAGATGGCCTCAGGAGGTTGCTTTTGATGATAAGATTATTAAGGAATTTTCTCATGCGGCAGAGGTGATTGCCGGGATACGGAAGATTAGAAAGGATAAGAATATTTCATTTAAGAACGAAATAGATCTAAGCGTGCTCAATAATGAAAATACTTC
>JBFGDP010000106.1:0-8173 GCA_041580575.1 Christiangramia sp. | reverse complement strand
TTCTTTCATAAACTCATACCGGGTAGTTATGGTTCCAAACCTATTGTGATCCAGGGAGCCGGGCATTTTCTTCAGGAAGAGAAAGGAGCCGAAATTGCTAAATATATCAAGGATTTTATGAGCGTTACATCATAAAATAAATCTGATTTTTTTCAACAATATTTAAAACATCTCAGTTTTGTACATTTATAACTTATTGATCAAATTCGATATTTCACCTTTATGAAAACTCTGTTACGTTCTATTCTATTTTCCCTGGCGATTATGATTCCTAATGTATCCAATGCTCAGCTGGATAGAAAAGAAAAGAAGATCATTGCCTCCGTAAACAAGCACGAACCACAAGCCTTGAAATTATTGGAGAAAGCTGTGAATATTAACAGCGGGACCATGAATTTTGAAGGAGTGAGAGAAGTTGGTAAATTATTCCAAACAGAACTTAAAAAACTTGGTTTTGAAACCGAACTTACTTCGGGCGACGCCTATGGACGTGCAGGGCATCTTGTGGCGACCCATACGGGTAAACCAGGCTTAAAACTACTTTTAATAGGTCATCTTGATACAGTATTTGAACCAGACAGCCCTTTTCAAAGCTCTGTAATGGTTAATGATACGGTGATGAAAGCCCCCGGTGTGGCAGATATGAAAGGTGGAGATGTGATCATCATCCTGGCTATGCAGGCTCTGAAAGATGCTGGTGTGTTAGATCAAATGTCTGTTAAGATAGTTATGACCGGCGATGAAGAAAAGAGTGGCTCACCGCTGGAATTGTCCAAGAAAGAACTTATTGAGGCTGCGAAATGGGCAGATGTGGCCTTAGGTTTCGAGAATGGAGATGGGAATCCTGAAACTATCGTGGTGGCCAGGAGAGGTTCTGCGGGATGGAAACTGGAAGTAACTGGAAATGCAGCCCATTCTTCCCAGGTTTTTTCTGAAAAGGTGGGAGTAGGAGCTATCTATGAAACCTCCAGGATTCTTAATGAATTTTATCAGCAATTGTCGAAAGAAGAAAATCTAACTTTTAATCCCGGATTTATTTTGGGAGGTACCTCCGTGGATCTTAAGGAGGACCAAACCGGAGGTTCTGCCATCGGGAAGACCAATGTCGTAGCGCAAAAAGCAATTGTTAAAGGAGATATACGGGCAGTTTCCCTCGAGCAGCTGGAGAGCGCGAAAGAGACCATGAAAGAAATCATTTCTGAAAATTACCCTCAAACCCGGGCTGAACTTACTTTTGATGCAGGCGGTTATCCTCCTTTAGGACTAACCGAAGGTAACAGGAAGCTATTGGCATACTACGACGAAATTAGCAAGGATCTAGGTTTTGGAAGTGTATATCCGGTGGACCCAAGAAATGCCGGGGCGGCAGATATTTCTTTTACTGCAGGATATGTAGAGATGGCGGTAGATGGCCTGGGATTAAGCGGAGCAGATGATCATACAATCAATGAAACCGGGAATATAAATAAACTGGGTGTTCAGGCGAAAAGAGCGGCATTATTAATGTACCGGCTTTCTAAATTGAAAGAATTTAAAAATTGAGGAGTACCAGGATTTCTATTGTTGAGTGATTTTCAGTCATAAATATGTCCCTTAGGTCTGTCATTTTTAATTTTCATAATTAAAAATGGTTTTTAGCAGAGAGATGATTCCTGCCTGAAATTGATATTTTTTCAAGAAAATGATTAAATTCATAATATGCTTATATTGAGTTTGTTGTTTTAGAAGGAGAAAATATTGGTGAGTTCAGTTTCAATTAAAATTAATCATATATCTATGGAAACAACCGGAAGAAAGACCATTACTGTTGGCACCTATATTTCTCAGCCTATACACCGGGTTTGGAAATTATGGACCCAGCCTGAACATATTGTCAACTGGAATTATGCAGATGATAGCTGGCATTGCCCAAAGGCACATAATGACTTAAAACCAGGCGGAAAATTTAATTGGAGAATGGAACCTAAAGAAGGTGGGGATGGGTTTGATTTTAGCGGTGTTTATAAAAAGGTATCGACCGAGGATAAGATTGTAATGATGCTCGATGACGGCCGAATGGTGAGCATAGATTTTACAAAACTGGAGAACGGCACCAAAATAACTGAAACCTTCGAAGTAGAAAATGAAAATTCGATCGAAGACCAACGAAAAGGCTGGCAGGCAATTCTAGATACATTTAAGGGGTACGCCATGAGATAAAGTACCGGGATAGGCTGATATTGTTACTTATTTGAGGTTTGTAGACCTGTAAAACTGCCCGGTGGTTCATGGAATATTGATACTGAATTGATTATAATTAATATTTCTGAAAAAAAATCAAATTTAATTGGTTGAGGCACATGGGATTTAGAAAAAAATTACTTAAGTTTATCGACGAAATCGGGCCTTCATCTATTTTATGCTATCCCTATCCCGCATTTACATTTGTAGAGGCCGCAAATGAAAATTAATGAACTTAATTCGGATTATAGGAATAGGCACCATTCTCAGCGGTATATTCCTAGGTTATTTTTTTGACAGAACAGACGTACATCTGTTATCTGGGGTATTGATAGGAATCGGAGTTGGCTGGACCATAACCGGGAAACTTCGTACAAATTCCATTCATCATAAATCCAGGGTGAGGTCTGACTAAAAATTCTATCAGATTTTAAATGATTGAACTTCCATTTTAGCACATAATTTTGCTTGCCGATTCTGGTGATCAATTAAATATGGGCTTTTTTCTTAAAATTTTATTCCAGTTTATCCATAAAAAAAGCATAGATCCATAAGATCTATGCTCTATCTAAATTTAGTTGTAAAAACTATTTTTTCACAACCCGGTCTGTTTTAATCTGACCGTTACCGTATCTTATTTTTATGATATAAACTCCCTTGGGGAACTGTGACATATCAATAGCGCCGGTGTCTGCATTGACTTTGGTCGAGTACAACATTCTTCCACTCATATCAAAAATACTTAGATCGCTTACCATTTCCATCTCCTTCATTGAGAATTGTATAATATTCCTGGTTGGATTTGGCGATAGTAAAAGTTTCAAAGTCTTATCTTCATTAGAACTTTCAACGTTACTATTTTTAGAAGCAGATTTTTGTGTTGCACTGGCACTAGAACAAGTGACAACGTTTGCAGTATTGTTATAATCAAGACTTACATGAGTTACATTATCTACACAAATATTTACGCTTAGAGTGCCTTTAGAACTACCTTGAGTCTGGAAGGAGGCAATTCCCTGGGCATTTGTAATTGCCATGGCTTGTTCACTAAAACTGCCTGAAAAACTTATTTCTACGTTGGCTCCTTCTACATTCCTTCCTAGATCGTCTACAATGGTAACACTAGCTGTTCCATATTTCGTGCCTTTCCCGGCAGAAGCGGTACCCGTGCTTATAGCATTCACATGCATGCTTGTTGCTGTCGCATTACCCGTACCTGTTACTGCTATAGCAGACGAGGTAGTACTCAGATTTGCATTATCTGTAGCTTTGGCTGTAAGGTTAGTTGTACCACCGGCTACCTGCCAGCTCATATTAAAAGGTGCAGAGGAATCTGTACCAATACTAATATTGTTCGCGAAAAATTCGACCTGTGCCACTGTTCCGTCAGCATCTGTGGCATTGGCATTTATACTTATAGTAGTACCAGATTCGAAACTACTACCATCTGCGGGATCTGTAATGCTAATAGTGGGAGCCAGGTTCGACGTGTTTCCTGTTTCCACATTGTAACTGTCCAGATTGTCGTAATAATAAGTGTCACCGGTATAACTGTTGGAATTGAACAATAGGATCATGGAAGTAATTCCGGTGTCTGCTGCCGAAGCATCGGGTCTGTCCAACAGATTGAATTCAAGTCTTTGCCAGTTATTATTTTCCTTTATGGTAGCGCCATACCTGCTGTGTCTACCGGCCGGGAAATTAGATGCTGTAGCATTATCGGTCTCCAGTTGAAGTATGATCTCGGTACCAACAGGAGCGGTGGTATAAATGTCTATATAGAATTTCTTTTCTTTTTGGACATATTGAGAGGCATTAGTGATGTTGTTAGTCTGGTAAACTATTAGATCGTATAATTCACCACTATTTCTAACATACTCACCACTTACGGCACTTGAATTTACAGGATTTGCCGCAGGATTGGATACCTCATTTAAAGTACCGGTGGTATTAGCCAGGGTGACGGTAGCAGGTTCATCAAAATTTTCAAAAGAAAAGCCTTTTACATAAGGAGCTTCGACTTCTACAGGAAAATTTAGTACCTGTGTTGAACAACCTGTATTAAAACTGGCAGAAACAGTACCGCTTTCTGATCCAAAATCCACGATGATGGAATTTGATCCCTGTCCAGTTACAATAGTGGCTCCATTGGGCACCGTCCAGGTAACATTGACATTTGACGGCAGATTTCCCACAGAATAATTTATACCAGTCTCCTGGTGGGATACAACAGGATCTCCGGTAATATAAGCCTTGAAGCCGTCATATACCCTAACATAGTCTACTTCCATAGTTGCCGGCAGCATGCTGTCTACTACATCTCCACCAAGATTTCCACCTACCGCTACATTTAAAAGAAAATGGAAATCTTTGTCGAAAGGCCAGTTCGCCGGAGAAATATCTGCCGGAGTTTTTGTTGAAAACAAGATCCCGTCCATATACCATCTAATTTCTCCAGGTTCCCACTCCACTGCAAATTCATGGAAAGCGTTGTAAAAAACATCTTCCATTAATTTATAGGTATTACCCTGGGATTGATTGTTAGGATAGGGATCACCATAGTGAATATAGCCAAGGATCTCGTCTGGAGTAGAGGCGACATATTCCATGATATCAATCTCTCCACTTTGAGGCCATCCCCCATATTCTTCATTGGTAGAAAGCATCCAGAAGGCAGGCCACAAACCGTCACCCCTGGGTAATTTTATAGAAGCTTCAAATCTTCCATAAGTGAAATCTGCTTTCCCTTTGGTATTGATTCTTCCTGAGGTATACTGGCTTCCTCTTATACGTTCTTTTTGTGCTGTAATTTTTAAGGTGCCATTGCTAACCACTACATTCGCTTCCTGGTAGGATTGTAACTCACTATTTCCCCAGCCACATAGGTTCTGGTCGCAGCCATCTCCAATCTGGTAGTTCCATTTGCTTTGATCTAATGAAGTGCCGTCGAATTCGTCCTGCCAGATAATATTGGGACATTGAGCGAAGATCTGGCCCGTTCCGAATAAAATAAAAATAAGAAAGTGATAAAGATTTAATCTTTTTTTTGTAGAATTCTCCATATAAGTAGGGTTAAATTATTAGTTGTCCATAAAACTAGGGTAAGTGCTGTATTATAGCAAAAAAAATACCTCTACATAAACTCTACATAGTCGGATATTAGCTAAATAAAACTAGGTATTCTAAATTATATTGGGATAATGCTACTACAATAATGGTAGGTACGGTTGAATGGCAGTGTATAATAAATAGACTTCTGTCGAAAAAAAATATTATTATAAAAGCTGTTATACTGCAAAAACAAAAAAGTTTTCAAGAGGTCGACATTAACTTATTATAAATTACTACCTGGGTTGGTATCATATAATTCGTTTGAAACACAAAAACGAATATTGCTCAAACAGCTGCTTTGGCTACACTTTCCTTTACTCCGTTCACAAAATACATTTTAAGGATTCGCTGGTTCTTAACTTCTACTTTTCCGCGATATTCACATTCAAACTGATCCTTGACCAGCTCATAGGTGTTTTCTGAAATATTAATCCGGCCTATATCTGAGTGGGCTTCCATTCTGGAAGCTATATTTACGGTATCACCCCAAATATCATAAGCGAATTTTTTTATTCCGACTACACCGGCGACTACCGGCCCGGAATTCAAACCGATACGTACCTCAAAATCTGCATCATCATATAAGGACTTCTCTTTAGTTTCCCTCACAAATTTGGTCATTTCAAAAGCCGCGTGAAGCATTCTAATGGCATGATCATGGGCGGGAAAGGGTAAGCCACTGGCGGCCATATAGCTGTCTCCAATGGTTTTTATTTTTTCAATACCATATTTTTCCATGATCCTGTCGAACTGAGAAAAATAGTAATCGATGGTTTTGATAAGCCTTTCCGGGGGAAGTTTTTCGGCTACCAGGGTGAACCGTTTAAAATCTGCAAAAAGAACGGTCACCGAGGCAAATTTTTTCGCTTTTACCCTTCCGTTTGTTTTTAATTCTTTTGCCGTTTCTTCCGGAAGTATATTCAGTAATAAACTGTCTGATCTATTGCGTTCGGCTTCGATGATAGAACTGGTTTTTTTAATAAACCTGTTCCTTCTATATAAACCAAAAGCAATGAGGCACACTAAAAATGACGCAACTGCGATGGAGATCACTACTAATTGCTGATTTTTTTGCTTTTCACTTAATAGATCTACTTCGGCCTGTTTCTGAGCTACTTCGTAATCTGCACGTATACCGGCCATATCCTGTGCTGTGGATACATTTAGAACGCTGTCGCGGTAGGTGATATATTCCTTATAATATTCATAAGATTCCGGTATGTTTCCAGTTTTTTCATAGATTCTCGAAAGTCTCAGATTAGCTTCCCGAATTTCGTTCTTAAATCCATAAGCTTTGGCAAGTTCCCGGCTTATCTGGGCATATTCAATAGCAGTTGAATCCAGATCTCTTTCAGTATAAATATCTGCCATTCCAATTAAAAATTCGCAGATAGGGGAAAAATCTTCTTCTTTCTCTATGGTCTGTATAGCTTCCTGTAAATTAGCCTCGGCATCTGTATATCGGCCCAATTTTGCATATGCCAGCCCCAGAGTACCTTTGCAATAAGCGAGACCCAGACTAAAATTTTCTTCTGTAAAGATCTTTTCAGCTTCTTTTAAATAAGATATAGATTTCTCAATCTGGTTATTTTTAAGATATTCATCGCCAGCGTTAAAAAGTGCTCTGCCCAGGGTACCATTTTCGTCTAATTCTCTAAAAATCTCAATTGCTTCATTATAATATTTAATCGATCTGTCGTGATTTTTAGAAAGAGAGTAAACATCTCCCAGAGTAACCTTAACCACTGCCAGATCGTCTTTGGTCTCAGCCAGGGTAGCAGCCATGAAAAAATTTTCAAGAGCTTCTTTGTTGTTCCCTTTGATCATGTGACCATATCCCATGTTAAAATAGGCATGAAAGAAATATTCGGGAGCATCCTTTTCCCGCGCGATCTTCAAAAGTTCAGCACTAAATTTCAATTTCTTATCTGGCTCTGTAGAATTTGTAGCCAGTCCCTTAAGAATCTCAAGATCTTTTTTTGCCCTTTTACCTGAGTCATATTTTACCTCAAGACTGTCCTGCAAATCCTGATCCTGGGATAAAGCAGGACTTGTGAAAAACAATGCCAATAGAAAAACTGCAGTAAAGATCCTGCATTTAAAATAGCCGGGTTTATCACTTCTCTGCATAAAAAATCTCTTATTAATTCATTTTGAGCTTTGGATCAATAAAATATTCAATCGGGTCACCTCCGCTTTTCTTTACCTTAATCACCAGCATATATTTTTCTTCATCATTTGGTGAGCCCTGTACAATCGTTCCTTTGATTCTACCAAAACTTACAGGTATTGAATCCTTGTTGAAAAATTTAGAACCTCTTTCGTGTTTAAACTTTTCCAGTTTGACACTGGCTCTGTTACCTTCTGCTTCCCTTGCCTTCCATTTTATCTCATCACCTATGTTAACTAGGGTAGTATAATCTATAATGCTAGTTCCATCGGCCTGATTCTCGAATCTACAGGTCTCAGAAATATTGTCCTGGGTAATGATATCTGTTTCCACGATTAAAACTAAATCTATCTTTTTCTGGGCATAAGAAAATGCCGAAAGAAATATTAAACTAAAGATCATTGGAATAAATTTCTTTGCTTTCATAATTATTGGTTTTAGTTAGCTGTTAATAAGTAGGAAAAGATGCTGATATCGAAAATCAGACTGCGTAGCTAAGGGGGTTAGTTTTTATTAATAAATGAACTGATATAGGTTTATTCTTCTCATAAGCTACTAAAGATAGAAAATTAAATCAAATAATTGATAATCAGAAAGATACTTGGTGATTAATTGCAAATAACAGTTTCATATTTTTCGGTAAGGAGTAAAAATTATGTGGAGGCTTAAGAA
>JBFGDP010000105.1:0-8240 GCA_041580575.1 Christiangramia sp. | reverse complement strand
GCTTTACTGGGAACATTTGTATATGGTTTGCTAAAGGATAGACTACCTCATTAAGGCAAAAAAAATCCCGTGACCATTGAACCACGGGATTTTTTTTAAATTTTAATTTTTCGAACCGGAAATAGCAATTCGAAATGAATGCTAGTTGCGGGGCTGTATAGAGTTTATTTTACTTTCTCAGCTTTGAGGTATAATTCGTTCGCTCTTACCTTATCTATCATTTCTTTTCCTTTGGCTGCGGCATTCTTCCATTTTTCAGATTCATGGATCTTGTCATACGCAGCAGCATCTGGCCAAACACCCTCCATAAAATATTTATAACTTGAGTTCTCATCTTTTATCTTGTATAAATGATATCCTGCATTGGGATAACCTTCCTCATTAATAGCCTGGTTCATCTCCTGTAGGAAATCTTTAAGTTGTTGCTCGCTCACCCCTTCTGGCAGATCAAATAGATGTAAACTCTTTTTACCTGCCGGTATATGGTTATTCTTAAGCTCTATCTGGATCACTTCAAACGGTTTGTCACCGGAATTTTTAGGCTGATGTTTTGATTCATCTGTCCACATCACGTGGCCTTTCTTATTATCCATCTCCAACACCTTGCCGTCCTCTGTCTTTAACTTACCCTTGGTGTCAGACATGAATACGACCACTCCCTCTGGATGACTATGCATTTTGGATTCTTCGCCGGGTTTATAATTAATGCGAAGCACCCTCACCTTATCATTATCTAATTCTACCTTATAATGTTCCGGATCTACCTTTGCCGCATCCTGGGCACAAAGATTTACCACCGGGACAAGAAAGAAAAGTATAACCGCAGTGTTTAATATTATTTGTGAATTTTTCATTTTTTAATGGTTTTGAAATTAAATATACTACTGGTTCAGTTGTGTAATCAATGTGCGTTGAACTTATGCAGCGGATCCTTAACCGGTTTAAAATCCATTCCCAGGTCTTCTTTTGCCAGACCATTGCTGTATACAATACGGGGTTCACCAACCGGTTGCTCGCCGTTGAGCATTCTGGAAATATCTGATATCCTCCAACTTTCACTGGTGAATAAATAGTTCTTTCCATGATTTCCTCTAGTGGTCGCTGCGCGATAGACCCCCTCGGCAACATCTTCAACATCTACCAGGGCAAATTCCACATTATCATCGAAAAGGGTTTGCATAAAAGGATCTTTCACTTCCCCAGATTTGAATAATCGTTGTAAACCAACTGAGGTAGAGTCTTCCCTGCCCGAAAGCGGGTTGCCCATGACGGTGACCGGGGAGACAGTGACAATCTCTGCATTTATTTCAGGATTCCTGTCTATAAATTTCCGCACGGTCTGGTCTGCATAATATTTTGCCTGGGCATATGGAATATGTGCCTCGTCCAGGTGAGGTTCATCCTCTTCAGTATAAAGATGATCTGGATGCCTGGAAGCGACTGGGTAGGGGAAGGCGGTGTTGTAGGCCGCTACCGAGGCGACAAAAACAAATTTTGCAATTCCCCTGTTCTCCTTCGCTATTTCCAGAATATTCTCAGTTCCTTTGATCGTGGGATCAAAAAGATCCCGTTTAGGATTTTCCACTCCCAGTTTAAAAGGAGTTCCGCAATGAATGAGGATGTCACAATCGCGGCAAAAATCCCTTAAGGAGTCTATATTTTGAACATTGAGTTCTTTTATAGACAGATTATCTTCATTTCCAAGGTCAAAGAGGTGTTCGTATTTATGGCTTTTAGAAATATTTGTTACAGATACTCTTACTTTGTATCCTTCATCTAAAAATTTCCTGGTGATGTAACTACCAATAAATCCGGCACCTCCTGTAATGCCTGCAGTTTTCATGATGAAAATTTAGTTCGCAGCATTTTGAATAGAATCCTGGGCTTTCATGGCCATATTCATTTCCTCCATCGCTGAGACGATAATTGCGTTATCCCAGTAACCATATTCTCTCACAATCTTCCCATTTTCATATTGGGCAGTTAGATGAACGGGCACAATTAGTTCTCTGTCGGTTCCTGATACAGTGGCTTTCCAGTCTCCCCAGTAATTAACCCAGGTATTACCATCATCTGTCAGCACCATTTCGAATTCATCATCTTCAGTAACAAAACCATAATCTGAAAATGCTTCCAGATCTGCCTGGTGGGTTGTGACCATTTTATCAACACTTACCCCTTCCTTAGTATTATGAAAGATCCTGGCCGTATCTGCGTAATGTTTCTTTAGACCTTCCCAATCTCCATCAACATAACTTTTGAGCGCTGCTTTATAATTATTGATCTGTTCAGAATCCTGGGTATACCTTAGTTCTTCCTTGTCCTTCTTACCCTCATTACACGACAATACCAGTAGTGCGATAAGGAAAACGGTTATTAGCTTTTTCATATCTTAGTCTTTTGATGTATTAGTATTTTGTGCCTGTGCTTGTGGCTGGTAACTGAGATCTGGCCTCATAGAACCTCTTTTCACGGAGTATGCATCCACATGATCAAAAAGCTCATCGAATACTTTCTTGCCTTCGTCACCCAGTAATTTTTGATTTTCTGCTGATCTTGAATCATAGTCCATCGCATCTTTTGCCGATAGTACAGCTACGAAATAATCGCCTACATTCCCGAAACCACTTCGATATACTCTGTAATATAACTTGGAGTTCTTGCTGGCAAAGAGATCTTTAAGCTCCTTCATTTTACCTTGAAATTTTTGAATGTTTGCAGGAGTCACATCCAGTCTATGCCAAACACGATAGTCCTGCCCCGGGGTGTTCGTAGAAAGACCTTCTGGCATATAGGAGAGAGAGGGAATAAGCATAGTGACATAATCTCCATGATTTTCGTAGCATTTATTAAAGTTCTCGAACATCTTGGAAAAGGCTTCATCTCCTACTTTATCCCTCAGGTCATTGAAGTTCATATTTTGAATATCTCCCAGGTCTTTAATAGGAGTTATAGATAAATAGGTGCCGTCATCCATGGAAGCAACTGTCCAGTTGATGCTTTTTACATCATTGGATTTGCACGCCTCCACAAGTTCTTTAGATGTTTTTTCATACTCAGACATCATGGAAGGTTTCACTTGGTCTTCGTGAACCCAAAAAGCCTGGTTCTCGCCTTGCTGAGCGTTTAAACCTAGTGCCATGAATAGTAAAACAAGTGTACTGGTTAATCTACTTTTAAAATGCATAATTATGGTATTTGAATTGATTATTTAAATATTCTATTTAGCATATAAAGTAGGAAGCGCAGAGAGGGGTACAGGCTCTAACGAAATAGAAGTCTAAAGTATTAAGTTGCCTTTAGATTAGTTTGAGGATACGGGCCAGCGGTAACTTTTGGTGACTCTCCATTTACCATCGATTTTTTCGGCAATATTCACTACTTCGAGCAGCACGGTTTCTTCTTCAGTATCAAGATCTAAGAACACCTTGTCGTGATAAAAGAGAACACCTTTAGCTAATTCATCTTCAGAGACGTTTTCAAACTTTATTTCTGCCTTGTTTTTTTCAAAGAATTGATCATATAATCCTTTGATCTCACTGGTTCCGGTATACAGCGTTCCATCTATATGATGTATGGTCGCATCATCTGCATACATTTTCAGAATAACCGGAGTGTCAGAATTTTTTAAGGCGGTTATATAGCCGTTTCTTAATTTTTCAAGTTCCTTGTTGCCAGACTGGCCCAGGGCAGTTCCAACGATAAAGACACTAATGCAAATGCACAGAATTAAATTTTTCATATTAGTTTATTTAGTTTTTTAAATGGGATAGATCTGGTCTTACATAGCCAGTTACGATCTTCTTATCTGAGAGGTTATTTTCTATTTCATCGAAAAGCGCTTTACCTTCATCACCCAGTAGTTTCATATTCTCCTCTCTTTTCATCTTAATATCCTCGGGACTTTTCGCTGCTACTGCAACCATATAGAAGTCGCCCATATTACCAAAGCCACTTTTATATAAACGGTAGCGTATTTTAGAGTTCTTTTCAGTATATAATTTTTTGACTGCTTTGGCCAGTTCTTCGGCCTTTTCGTTTTTTCCCGGCGGGATGTGATAGTAAGTAAGTTCTCTATACATTTCACCTTCGGGAGTCTGGGTTATACCTTCTGGCATATAGGATAATTCCTTGTCCAGGCGAAGTATATAGTTCCCATGTTTAGTATAGGTACCGTCAAATGCGTCGAACATTTGCTGATACTCATCTTCACTCATTTTTTCTTCAAATTCTTCAAACGGATTGATATCCAGTTCTGCCATATTATCGATGTCAGAGAGGTACAAGACCCGGCCATCATCTGCTACAAACGTGAGCCATTCCATATTTGTGTTATGCTCCCTGGCTGCCTTAACCATATTTTTGTCTGCTTCATGATGTTTTTCCATCATACCTTCCTTAATATGGTCTTCGTGGACTACATACATTTGATAACGGTCACTTTGAGCGAAAGAAGAAAAACTCAGAAAAAACAACATGCAAATAGCTATGTAGAGCGTTTTTATTGACCTCATTGGTTTTGTTTTTTGGTTAATAAAGACGGAATTTAGCAAGTATAGTCTCACTAAAAGTAGCTTTAAGGATGGAGTGGCCTAAAAAATTTCCGAAGGGGTCATAATCTTTACCGAACCTAAAATTTTGTTAAGAAAATGAAGGTGTATGCCCTTCCAATTTTAGATTACCTGCAGGTGGCGGAATAATTCCTGACGCATATTTTTACTTAACGGTAATGAATGTGAATTTATCACCACGTGATTTCCGCCTATCTCATCTATGTGCGAAATATTTGCGATATAAGATCGATGTATTCTTAAGAAGCGGTTATCTGAAAGTTTTTCATCTACTTCTTTTAGCGTGGTAACCAGGAGATATTTACGATCTTTAGAGTAAACCTTGCAATAATTGCGGTCTGCCTCGATATAATTGATGTCATCCAGGGATATACGAACCATCTTTTCATGGTGTCGTACAAAAATTCGGTCTTTAAGTATACAGTGTTCATCTTTCTTAAAGATCTCATTGCTAAGTTCTGGCTGTAGCCTGTTTATGGAATTTTTAATCTCCTTCTTCAGGCGATTGCTTCGGTTCTTTAATGATCGTGGTATGATCCTGTCCAGAGTTTCTGTGGTTCTTTTGTTGAAATAGATCACAGGCGAAGATGCCTTTTTTTTAGTACTTCCGGCTTCGATCCCATTGAGCTGACCTTTTAACTGGTCATCAAGAAGGATGAGATCGGGCGCTTCCTGCTCCAGAAAATGCAAGGCATCTTTGGCCCTGGAGAAAATGCCGGTGATATTATAACCCAGACGGTTTAACTGCAGAGAGAGCCTGGCTGCGATGGGAATATCATTTTCAACGATTATTATTTTTTCTGGCCGGGCCATTCAGTAAATTTTTATAAAGATACTGAAACTATTGAAAATCAAATGAATAGAAGCTACATTCTTCTTTTACTGCTTTTTGGATGCACCGGATAAAAGGATGGCATTGTTAAATGATATTTTACTGCGATAAGCCTTATGCTAATAACAGTAAGGGAAGTGACCAGGTAAATAATATCTGTATTCACCCCAAGGTCATAGAGCGTTACATGAGCCAAAGCACCAATAAGGCAGGCCGTAGCATAGATCTCTTTTCTAAAAATGACCGGAATTTCATTACATAGAATATCCCTTATCACCCCGCCAAAAGTACCGGACATTGCACCAAGCGCAACTGAAATGATTGGATCCAGGTTATTCTGTATACCTACTTCTACACCAGATATCGTGAAAACACCCAGGCCTATAGTATCAAAAAGGAAAAGGGATTTTTTTAAGTAATTCAGTTTATTCCTGAATATGATCGCGAAAATGGTCACCACTCCAATAAGGTAAACGTAGATAGTATTTTGCATCCAGGAGACAGGTGTGTTCCCAATCAAAATATCCCTAACGGTACCACCTCCAATTGCCGTTACAAAAGCAATGATAAATATACCGAACAAATCAAGTCTTCTGTTCATGGCTGAAAGCGCACCCGAGATGGCGAACGCGATGGTTCCCAATATATCCAGAATGTTGAACAAACTTAATTCCATAGTTGGCAAAGGTAATTTTATCTTTTAAATTTGTTTGGAGGAGGGCAGAAATCTGCCTTCATTTTTTAGGTTTATTAACAAATAAGATATCTTAATAACAATAGGTGTAAGTTTTCTTTTAAACTACCTACTTTTATACATTGTAAAACAAGTATGATGAGTGAGACTACAGAAAGAATAAAGTGTTTGATTATAGGGTCGGGTCCAGCAGGCTATACTGCTGCCATATATGCCGCCAGGGCAGATCTAAAACCGGTCGTTTATACCGGGATGGAACCTGGAGGCCAGTTAACCACAACCACCGAAGTTGATAATTTTCCGGGATATCCACAGGGTATCGATGGGCCCAAGATGATGATGGACCTTCAGGAACAGGCAGAACGATTTGGTACAGAAGTTCGAATTGGTATGGTGACCGAAGTTGATTTCTCTAAGGAATTTGGCGGAATCCATCGTGTTTGTGTGGATAACAAAAACTGGATCGAAGCAGAATCTATTATTATTTCTACAGGTGCAACCGCTAAGTATTTAGGATTACCCAGTGAGCAAAAATTACGTGGAGGTGGGGTTTCTGCCTGTGCTGTTTGTGACGGGTTCTTCTATAAAGGCCAGGATGTGGCAATAGTTGGAGGTGGAGATACGGCCGCAGAAGAGGCTACCTACCTTGCCAATATATGTAACAAAGTGACCATGCTGGTTCGTAAAGACTATATGAAGGCTTCCAAGGCGATGCAGCATAGAGTTGAAAACACCAAAAATATCGATCTCAGATATAATACTGAAGTAGATGAGATCCTGGGAGAACAGGTAGTTGAAGGCTTAAGAATGGTAAATAACCAGACAGGGGAGAAGGAAGAGATCGAGATCACCGGCTTCTTTGTGGCCATTGGTCATAAACCAAATACAGATATTTTTAAAGGATGGCTGGATATGGATGATACGGGTTACGTGATCACCGAGGGTAAATCTACCAGGACAAATATTCCCGGGGTGTTTGCCTCCGGAGATGTTCAGGATAAAATCTATCGCCAGGCAGTGACTGCAGCAGGTACTGGATGTATGGCTGCACTGGATGCTGAAAGATATTTAGCAGAGATAGAAACTGAAGAGGATATTGAAAAACCTCAAACCAGACCGGAAACTGTCTAGTTAGTTCACATAATACATAAAAGAAATCCCGCTGTAAGCGGGATTTTTTAATTTACACAAGACAACTTAGTTATCGGTTTTTACTTTAACCTCACCATCGTCTACCTTTACTTTAGATTCTGATCCGTCGGCACGGTCTACCTTTTTTTTGTATTCCCCGTCGTCCTTTTTGATCTTGATCTCGTCACCTTCAGGGGTTTCAATTTTAATTTTGTCCCCTCCATCTTTGATCTCCACTTTATTATCTGGATCTTCCATCATAAGCTGTACTTCAGATTTCTCTGCATCTTCCTTTTCAGAATTTCTGCAAGAGACAAAGCCCAGGCTTAATACCAGTAAAAACATACTGCCTTTAAAGAAATATTTCATAAGTTTTAATTTTTAATCTCACAGTATCAGCTTTTCGTCAAAAAACATTTTTGATCAAGGCTTGCCAACTGCTTTGATATTAGAGGGTAAAATTATTTAATAATTCGATCCTCAAATTAAAATTTTGAAAACTTTAGCAATGCAGGATTATTTAAATATTCCTTTGCTGAATTCTTTTTTGGCAACAACGGCCTCATCATCAAACTGGATTAGATTAACCACGGGTTTATTGTAAATATCGACCTCACTACGGCCACTGGCGCGGACGTAAAGGGTATCACTAACATTGATCTTTACTTCTGTATTACCCTGAGCAAGCAATTCAGCCTTGATAGAGGTGAGGTTCTCTCCATCAAATTTTGAGGATTGGTCGGCCCTTAGGTTAAATTCCCTGACGTCACCTTCTATTCTTGCAGAGGCTTTCTCATAAATATCTACAATGAATTCTGTGGCATTAACCAGTGCCTTTAGATCTGAAGATTGGTTTAATTGGAAGTTCACCCTATCTGCAGTGATATTTAGTTCAGCTTTGGCATCGTCGTTCTGAACGAGGTTTAGATTGTTACAAATTAAGGTCATATAAGCCCTGGCATCTTCGCGGGTTTCCAGTGTAAAACCACCTGCGTTGATATCCTGTAGGGAT
>JBFGDP010000104.1:0-8543 GCA_041580575.1 Christiangramia sp. | reverse complement strand
TGGACTTTTCAGTCTTAAAAATATAGATAAGATATGTGAAATAGGTTATGAAGAAACCATGAAGGCTCTAAAGTATCATACTCCAAAAGAAACTAAAGAACCACCCAGAAAAATTTTCAATCTTTTTGGCAAATGGCTCAATTCTAACTGAATCCAGCGGACACTCTGTTAAACTATATTTAAATGAGCTGCAGGTTCTTTAAATTAAAGCCTGTATAAATTATATTCAGTTAAAAGTAATATGAAAAAATTAGGCAGCACTAACCTTAAATGTCCACCAGTTATTTTTGGTGGAAATGTATTTGGTTGGACTACAAATAAAAAGGAGTCCTTTGAACTTATAGACCAGATCCTGGACATGGGAATAAATATGATAGATACTGCAGATGTTTATTCAAGATGGGCAAAAGGGAATAAGGGAGGAGAATCTGAAAAGATCATTGGAAAATATTTAAAAGCACGGGGTAACAGGGAAAATCTTATTATCGCAACCAAGGTGGGCTCAAACATGAAACAGGGTGGTCCAAAAGATATTTCACAAAAACATATTTTAAAAGCCATAGACGAATCATTAAAAAGGCTGCAAACAGATTATGTGGACCTATATTTCACTCATTGGGATGACAATGAAACTCCGGTAGACGAAACTCTTGGAGCTTATCAGAAATTGATCGAACAGGGTAAAGTACGATATATTGGTGCATCCAATCTTACTCCCGGCAGATTGAAGGAATCACTGAATATTTCAGAAAAAAATAACCTGCCAAAGTACCAGGTTTTCCAACCTGAATATAGCCTGGCACAAAGAGAAAAATTTGAAGGTGATATTCGTAAGATCTGTGAACAAAATAATCTAGGGGTAACCACATATTTTTCCCTGGCCAGCGGACTACTTACCGGGAAATACCATACTATTGATGATATTAAAGGCAGTGAGCGGGAGAAATTCTTAAAGACCTATTTTAACGAACGCACCACCAAAATATTGACCACTTTAAAAGAAATCTCAGACCATCGCAATATTTCACAGACAGGTATTTCCCTTAGGTGGCTCATACAGCGCCCCGGTGTAACTGCTCCTATTGCGAGTGCATCAAAACCGGAGCATTTAAAAGCATTCCGGGAGGCTATACAAATTACATTGAGTGCAGAAGAAATGGAGATGCTAAACCAGGCCAGTGCATAAAATAAAACCCTTCAAATTTTTGAAGGGTTTTAGTTTTTTATATATGTTGATTACTTCAATGCTTTCTTGAGTCCGCCAAGGTCCAGGCTGGATTGTTCACCAGATTTCATATGTTTTAAGGTGAATTTTTTACCGTTGATCTCTTCTTCTCCGGCAAGAACGGTATATGGGATATTTCTTTTATCGGCATATTTCATTTGTTTACCCATCTTGGCCGCATCTGGATATAGTTCGGCAATGATACCTTCATTTCTAAGCTCCTGCATTGCCTTCATGGCATACAAGGCTTCCCTGTCTCCAAAATTGATGAATAGAACTTTAGTATTGCGGGTAACGGTTTCGGGGAATAATCGCAGCTCTTCCAGCACAAGATAAATACGATCTAATCCGAAAGATATTCCTATTCCACTCATATCTTTAAGCCCAAAGATACCGGTAAGGTCATCATATCGACCGCCTCCACCTATAGAGCCCAACTTCACCTCTTCTGGAGCGGCAACTTCAAAAATAGCACCGGTATAATAGTTCAGGCCACGGGCAAGGGTTACGTCCAGGTCTAAAATTGCAGTTTTCAGCGGCATAGCTTCGATCGCTTCCTGGATGAATTGCAATTCCGCGATTCCCTTCTGACCATTCTCAGATCCTTCGAGAATAGACCTGAGTCCTTCGATCTTCTCCGCAAAACTTCCAGAAAGATTGAAGATAGGTTGTATTTTATCCAGTGCCTCTTCAGAAATACCTTTTTCACGCATTTCCTTTTTCACGCCCTCCTCACCTATTTTATCAAGTTTATCAAGAGCTACCGTAAAATCGATTAATTTATCCTGTTCCCCTATCACTTCGGCGAACCCATAAAGGATCTTTCTATTATTGATCTTGATGGTCACTCCTTCCAGTCCCAGCTTATTAAAAACTGAATCATATAATTGTACAAATTCAACCTCCTGCCAGAGACTATTACTTCCTACTATATCTGCATCACACTGGTAAAATTCTCTAAACCTTCCTTTTTGTGGTTTATCTGCTCTCCATACAGGCTGGATCTGATATCTTTTAAATGGAAATTCTATCTCATTTTGATGCTGAACGACGTATCGAGCAAACGGAACGGTTAGATCATAACGCAACGCTTTTTCACTAATTGAAGAAGTAAGCCCGGTGCTGTCTTTTTCTTCTAGTGCTTTATTGTCTGCTTTTTTAAGAAAATCACCAGAATTCAGGATCTTAAAGATAAGGCGGTCACCTTCATCGCCATATTTCCCCATCAAGGTCGAGGAATTCTCAAAGCTAGGAGTCTCAATTGGCTGAAAACCGAACCTTTTGAATTCTGCTTGAATAGTATCAAAAATAAAATTTCTCTTTGCGACTTCTTCCGGAGAAAAATCCCTGGTACCTTTTGGTATAGATGGTTTTTGTGCCATGGTCTGTTTTAAGCTGAATTGGTATTTTAGGATTGCAAATATCTTAATTTTTAAGCGAACCCAAACTAATTTCAATTTTTAAGTAACAAAGTTCTAATTTTAGAGTCTAACCGGTAAGCCAGAAAAATCAACGCATGTTCTCACTTTTTAGGGAAAATATTAGAATTGCCCTTAATTCCATAAAGAACCAATCTCTAAGAACCATTTTAACGGTTCTAATCATAGCTATTGGCATCACGGCCCTTGTAGGTATTCTTAGTGCTGTGGCAGCTTTAGAAAACACCATTAGCAAGGATTTTGCATCGATGGGTTCCAACACTTTCAATTTGCAACGTTATGAATTCAGAACTCAGAGCTTTGGGAACGAGGAGAGAAAAGTAAATCCGGTAATTAGTTACAGGGAAGTAAAAGAATTCGAAGAAAAATTTGAATACCCCTTTACTGAAACGGCTATATCTTTTACAGGTACCTCCTCTGCTGAGATAAAATATGAAAATGAAAAGACAGACCCTGAGATCTCAGTAATGGGAGTTAACGAGTATTACCTGGAAAATTCGGGGCTTGAAGTGGAGGATGGTCGTGAATTTAATGTGTTTGATATTGACAATAATAATAATGTTGCAGTTATAGGGTCAGATTTCGTTGATGGGATCTTCAAAGGTTTTGATCCTGTGAATAAGACTATAAGTATTCGGGGAGCTAAGTTCAAGGTAATTGGAGTATTAGAATCTAAAGGTAGTACCTTTGGAAACAACCAGGATTTAAGGGTTTTTATACCAATTCAGCATGCCAGATCCATTTTTTCCCAGCCGAATGTAAATTATAGCTTAAGTGTAAAGGTAGAAGACAAGGAATTACTGGATGCTGCGATGGATGAAGCTATTATTACTTTTAGAAATATTCGTGGGCTTAATCCAAAACAAGAAAATAATTTTGGTCTAGAACGCAGTGACGACCTTATTAACCGCATACTTTCTATTACCGGAGCGCTAAATATTGCAGCCTGGATCATTTCTATCATTACCATTTTTGGATCTTCAATCGCTTTGATGAATATCATGCTGGTAACGGTAACCGAAAGAACACGTGAGATAGGAGTTAGAAAGGCACTCGGCGCAAAGAAAAATACCATTGCAACACAATTCTTTCTGGAAACACTGGTTATTGGCCAGCTTGGCGGATTCCTTGGAATTATCCTGGGAATTTTAATTGGCTATGCCGTCTCAAGTTCTCTCGATTTCGCCTTTACTACTCCATGGAAGGCCATGTTCTGGGCCACAGGAATCACTATCCTGGTGGCGATATTAGCAGGCAGTTATCCAGCCGCTAAAGCAGCTAAACAAGATCCCATAGAGTCACTCAGGTACGAATAATTAACCTTCAACAATATTTTTAAAGTAACCGTACAGTTTTCCCTGGGTGATATTTGCACCCTGCTTGATAAGTGCAAAAATATCTTTGTTTCGGTCTTCACTTATCGCTCTTGTCGAAGTATAGATAGTCACAGCATCATCCATTAAATTGGTTTGCAACCATTGATACCCCTCCCTGGTTGTGATATCTATAGCCTCATTCTCGACTTTGATAGCGATCAATTCTATAGCGGCAGTGGTGATATGAAAAAGGAAAATCTGGTTAGGCGAAAAATGCTCCAGGTATTCTACTTTATTTAATACACCTTCCCAGATCAGGTCACTAAAAATATCCAGCTCTTCTTCAGCTGCTTCAGGTTTATCCTTTTTGATCTGCTCCCATTCATCTGCAGTTATAGATTGAGTAGCCAGGAAGTTGATAAATTCCTGATGCATTTCCTCGAACTGCTCTTTTGTTAATCTTGCGTATTTCATAAGTTCTTATAAATAGCCCCAATCGCATTGAGGCTGGTCTAACCCAAAAGAAAAGCCCACTCAGTTATGAGCAGGCTTTATTCTATAAGTGAAATAAATTAAGCTTCTCCTACCACGTCAAAAGTAAAGTTAGAAACTACCTCACGATGAAAACGCAAAGTTGCTTCGTACTGACCCAAACGCTTGATGTTACCACCGGCGATGTTAATATATTTCTTTTCGATCTCTACACCTTCTTTAGCAAGAGCATCAGCAAGATCACCGTTGGTGATAGAACCAAATAACTTATCCCCTGCTCCTGCCTTGGCAGTAAGTTTAATTTCAAGGTTATTAAGTTTTTCAGCCTGTTTTTTAGCTTCGTCAATATGCTTTTGTTCTTTATAGGCGCGCTGCTTTAAAGTTTCAGATAAAACTTTTCTAGCAGATGGAGTTGCCAGTTCAGCAAAACCATGTGGAATAAGATAATTTCTACCGTAACCGTTTTTAACAGCTACTACATCATCTTTAAAACCTAAATTATCTACGTCTTTTTTAAGTATCACTTCCATAACTGCCTTTTTTTATTTTAATAAATCACCTACGTAAGGCATTAATGCTAAGTGACGGGCACGTTTTACCGCGGTAGCCACTTTTCTCTGAAACTTCAAAGAAGTACCTGTTAAACGACGAGGTAACAATTTACCCTGCTCGTTTACAAAGCCCATTAAGAAATCAGGATCTTTGTAATCAACGTACTTAATACCAGATCTTTTGAATCTACAGTATTTTTTCGCCTTGGTAGTCTCTATATTAAGAGGAGTAAGATACCTGATCTCTCCGTCTTTTTTTCCTTTTGCTTGTTGTTCAATAGATGTTGCCATGATTACGCTTTTTCCTTGTTACGTTTTCTTCTTTTTTCAGCCCAAGCTACAGCATGCTTATCTAACTTTACAGTTAAGTAACGCATCATACGCTCGTCTCTTCTGAATTCTAATTCTAATGGCTCAATAACTTCACCAGGAGCTTGAAATTCAAATAAGTGATAAAAACCACTTTTCTTGTGTTGGATTGCATAAGCCAGTTTTCTTAGGCCCCAATCTTCTTTAGCTACCATCTCAGCCCCCTTCGAAACAAGAAAATCTTCGTATTTCTTAACTGTCTCCTTTATCTGTTCATCAGATAAAACGGGATTCAAGATGAAAACAGTTTCATAATTGTTCATAAAAGTATTCTTTAAATTAAATCGGCTGCAAAAATATAATTAATATTCCTTATATCAAAGCTAATTATGAATGATAAAACACTATTTTTACCATCCTATTGGTATTTTACCTTGTATTTCTAAATTTTAATCCCTAATATTGTTAGTGACTAACCTATTAACCGTGGAAGACGTATTACTCAAATGTGCTGTCGTTGATGACTCTAGCCTGCAAAGGCTCTCTATTGTTAAGTTGATCAAAGATCATCCTAACCTCAAACTGGTAGCCGAATATAATAACGCCATTGAAACCAAAAATGGGCTTCTTGACACCGAGACAGACCTTATATTTCTTGATATAGAAATGCCTATCCTTTCTGGGTTTGAACTATTGGACAATCTTCCAAACAAACCACAGATCATTTTTGTGACCGGCAAGACAAAGTATGCCTTTAAGGCTTTTGATTATGACGCCGTGGACTATATCCATAAACCGGTTACCAAAGATAGATTCAATAATGCCGTAAATAAAGCGGTTAACCTGTATAAACTTAAACATCAAACTGCTGTACCAGAAGATGATGATTTCATTTTTGTAAAAAGCAACCTCAAGAACAGGAAGGTCTTTCTTAGCAAACTTAAGTATATCCAGGCTTTAGGGGATTATGTTAAGTTCGTAACCGAAAAAGATAATTTCGTGGTTTTAGCAACCATGAAATCCTTTGAGAAACAACTTCCCAGCGATCGTTTTCTAAGAACACATAAATCTTATATCGTAAACCTGGATAAGATAGAGCGCTATAATAGTAAGAATATAGAGATCGATAAAGAGAAATTACCATTAAGCCGTCATAAGAAGGCAAACCTGGTGGAAGCACTTAGTGCAATACAATAAAAATTAAATTACCTCATTATATATAAAGCCACTTAAGAGTGGCTTTTTTTATTGTGGGTCCACATTCACAACTACCCGTACCGACCTGTAAGCACCTATCGCCCTGAAGGTAGCAAGAATTCTATGCACCATATTTTTGGTTTTACCCAAGGATTGTTTCTTTGGAATTTTAATAAGAATATTTTTATAATATTCATTCCGAATCCTGGCGACCGGTGGAAATTCAGGACCCAATACATACCGGTCAAAAACATTTTCCAAAGCCCTGGCAAGCCATTCGGCAGCTTCATTTGTTTTGGAATAATCCCTGCATTTTAGAGTTAACCGTATTAGACGAAAATATGGCGGATACTGATACTGATAGCGGTCTTCTAATTGTTCATTATACATCGCGCGGTAATCCCCGGTAGAAACCTGCTGAATGATCTGGTGATGTGGATTATAAGTCTGAATCAGAACTTTACCTCTCTTCTGGGTACGTCCTGATCGTCCTGCTACCTGAAGCATTAATTGAAAACTTCTTTCGTGAGCTCTAAAGTCAGGAAAATTCAAAAGATTATCCGCATTCATGATACCCACAAGACTTACCTTTCTAAAATCAAGCCCCTTAGTAAGCATTTGTGTCCCTATAAGAATATCTGTCTCTTCATTTTCGAATGCTTCTATAATCTTTTCATAGGCATATTTACCGCGGGTGGTATCCTGATCCATGCGCCCAATATTATGTTCAGGAAAGAGTGCTTTAAGTTCGGTCTCTACCTGCTCTGTTCCAAACCCTTTAGTTGATACCTCGTTGCTCCCGCAGGCCATGCATTGATGTTGCATGGCAATATGATAACCGCAATAATGGCAACGCAATTGGTTATTATGACTGTGGTAAGTAAGACTTACATCACAATTGGGACATTGAGGTGAATGCCCGCAGGTATTACATTCCATTATTGGGGAATACCCTCTTCTATTTTGAAAAAGTATAACCTGCTCCTTTTCTTTTAAACTTTCCCGAATCTCTTCAACCAGTCTTTCAGAAAAATGCCCGGTCATTTTTTTCTTTCGATGTGCCGTTTTGATATCCACGATCTCCACTTCTGGCATTAGAACATCTCCATACCTTCTGTTAAGTTCTACCAGGGCATATTTATTATGTTCTGCATTAAAAAAAGATTCGATGGAGGGAGTCGCAGAGCCTAATAGGATATTGGCATTGAACATATTTGCCAGGACAACCGCTACATCGCGAGCATGGTACCTTGGCGCAGGATCGAATTGCTTGAAGGTAGATTCATGCTCCTCGTCTACCACGATCAATCCAAGATCCTGAAATGGAAGGAAAACGCAGGACCTCGCCCCTATAATTATTTTTCCTTTAGACGAATTCTCAGAAACCTTCCGGTAAATTTCCACCCTTTCATTCAGGGAGTATTTACTGTGATAAACCAACACTTTATCCCCAAAATAATTTTGCAATCTTTTAATAAGCTGGGTGGTTAAAGCAATTTCGGGAAGCAGATATAAGGCCTGCCTGCCCTGGTTTATAGCCTCCTCTATTAATTTTATATAGATTTCTGTCTTGCCAGAAGAAGTTACCCCATGCAATAAACAAACCCGACCCTCCCTGAAATGTTCAGTGATCTCTGTAAAAGCCTGTTGTTGCACCTTGTTGAAATTAATCTCATGCGAATTAGTTTCTCCGGTGTATTTTACCCGGTCTGTTTCCTGGAAAAACTCCTCAAAGATGTTTTTATCGATAAGGCTTTTTAGAATCGAAGCACTTGCCCCCGACTCCTCTAAAAGTTTCTTAACCTTTATAGATTTTTCAGATCTGGCGGTGATAGAAAAATAGGACAATACTATTTCCCGCTGTTTTGGTGCTCTAGAAAGATCATCCAGCAGGGCATGCATTTCGCTTTCGGCTTCATAAGCTGGATTAAGTCTTACATACCTTACCTCTTTAGGCTTGTATTGCTCATAGATCTCCTGGTTTAATTCCAGCAGATTTCTGGACACCAAATTA
>JBFGDP010000103.1:0-8565 GCA_041580575.1 Christiangramia sp. | reverse complement strand
TGGCTACAAAATTCGACTATCCAGATGTGAAAAAAGAGACCGTGCTTATTGGTAATAGTTCCTGGCTTCGGGCTAAATACAGCGGACTGCTACATGTAAAGATCCCCTGTGGCAAACATGTTGAAAAAGGTGAATATATAGCCACTATTACCGATCCTTACGGAAAGTTCAGTCATAAAATAAGAAGTACGAGTGAGGGGTATGTGATCAATGTAAATGAATCACCTATAGTATATCAGGGCGATGCTATCTTCCATATTTCTATGCAACCAAAAACCGAGGAGCATGAACAAGGAAGAGCTTAGGAAAAAATATAAAGATCTACGGCAAAGATTAGAGCCTTCAAATATTGAGAAACTGAGCCTTAAAATTGCAAACAAGGCATTGCAATTACCCATTTGGAATTACAGGTTTTACCATATTTTCCTGAGTATTACCGAGCAGAAAGAAATAGACACTGAATTTTTACTGCATATTCTGCAGGGAAAAGACAAAGAAGTGGTCATTCCCCGAAGTGATTTTGAGACCGGCGGGATGAAAAATTACCTGTTAACAGATCACACCGTAATTAAGAAAAACAAATGGAATATTCCCGAACCCCAGGAAGGCATTCAGATCCCGAACGACAAGCTTGAGGTAGTGTTTGTTCCATTACTCACCTTCGATAAACAGGGACATCGCATAGGTTATGGTAAAGGTTTTTATGACCGCTTCCTGGCCAGCTGTCCTCCAGAAATCGTTAAAGTGGGTTTATCTTTCTTTGAGCCGGTAGAAGAGATACAGGGGATATTCCAGGAGGATATTCCCCTGGATCACTGCGTGACCCCTGAAAAGATTTATAACTTCAGAGACAAATAATTTTTGTAATGATAGGGTTAATACGTTATTTTTAACCTGAACAAATCACTTTGATGCTCAACGACCTACAGTTAAACAGTATACTTGAGGATTTTGATATTGCCTATTGGAAGATCAATCTTTTTTCCAGGGAAATATCTTGGTCTGAGCATTTTAATATACTGGTAGGCAAACCACAGATCGAGGAAGATCGATTTGAGTTTTTCATCAATCATATTCTGCATCCAGATTACCGCTATGATTTCAGGATACACTTCGAAAAGCTAATTAAGGAGAATGAGCCTTTTACTTTTGAAATCAAGCTAAAACTTGAAAATGGTAAGTACCGCTGGTTCGAGTGTAAAAATCAGAAATCCCGAAATGATAATTTCAGGGAAACTGCAGTGCTGTTATTTGTAAATATTCATCAGTCCAAACGCGATCAATATACTATAGAAGAGAATTTTTTCTATTATCGCGAAACCGCTGAAATGACTTCTACCGGAGGCTGGTATGTAGATACCGTGAATAAGAATATCTATTGGGATGATGTGTCTCTGAAGATCGTTGAATGCCCCCGCGATTTCCAGCCGGCATATGACGACCGCATGAAATTCTATGCTAAGGAGCATCACAACCGTATGCGGAATGCCTTTGATAAGTGCGAAAATTTTGGGATCCCCTTTAAACTGGAGCTTAAAATGGTTTCTTTTCAACACCGGGAATTCTGGGTAAGACTTACAGGGAAACCGGTCTATAATGACGAACAGGAAGTTGTAGGAATTAGAGGAGTTCTTCAGAATATCGATGAAAACAAGAATAACGAACTCAACCTGCAGAACTCGCTGGATATTATTGCCACACAAAATTCGAGATTATTCAACTTTGCCCATATAGTGTCTCATCACCTGCGATCTCATAGCAGCAATCTTAGCCTCATTGTAGAATTATTACGGGAATCGAAAACAGATCGCGACAAACTCGATCTACTGGCGAATGTGGAAGACGTTTCAGACAATCTTGATTCTGCAATTTCGAGACTGAATGATATTGTAAGTATTCAAACATCATTGAAAAAAGAACCGGTTACCATCAGGTTCGAAACAGCCCTGGAAGTAGTTTTAGCATCAATCTCATCACTGATTAATCGAGAAAATGCAAAAATCGTCGCTGAATTTCAAGACTTGAAAGAAATTCGCTATATACCTGAGTATCTTGAAAGTATTTTACTAAATTTAATCACGAACGCTATCCGGTACAAGCAGCCGGGGCGAAAACCAGTCATTTTTATACAGACCTACGTCGAGAACGATAAGGAATTTTTAGAGGTTAGCGACAATGGTATGGGTATAGACCTCGATGAATATGGTGAAAAGATGTTTGGCATGTATAAGACCTTTCATCCCAGTAACCCCGAGGCAAAAGGAATTGGCTTGTTTATAACGAAAAACCAGGTAGAAGCCCTTGGCGGGACCATATCTGTTAGCAGTACCATAAATATTGGTACAACATTTAAAATCAAATTCTAGATTCTATTACAATGGGGCAAAAAGTAGAACTGGCGTGTATCATCGATGATGATAAGATATACGTGAACTTAGTTAAGAAGATCATTGAGATCAAAAAACTTTCAGAAAACCTTCTCATTTACAAGAACGGGAAAGAGGCTTTAGATTATTTCAAGGACATTATGGAAAATGTCACCGATGAAGATAAGCTGCCAGACATTATCTTTCTGGATCTTAATATGCCGGTAATGGATGGCTGGGAATTCCTTAATGAATTCATCAAGATCAAAAACAGCCTGAACAAAAAGATCACTCTTTACGTGGTAAGTTCCTCTATAGATCCCCGAGATCTTGAGAGAGCCAAATCGTTCAACCTGGTGACCGATTATCTTATTAAACCAATTGAGCTTAAAAAATTCGAAAAGATCTTCGAAAGAACTGCTGCCTAAGCTTTTTACTCTTCTGTTTTATGCTCCTTGGGAAAAGCACGCTTGTTAAAAAGTAATAACATAGCAACTCCCACACTAATAGCAGAATCGGCTATATTGAATACAGGCTCGAAGAATGTAAAGTATTTACCTCCCCAGAAAGGCATCCACTCTGGCAAATAACCTTTCCATAAAGGGAAATAAAGCATATCCACGACCTTTCCATGAAATAACGAGCTGTAGCCACCTGCTTCGGGTAAAAAGCTCGCTACCTGCCCGTAACTGTCATTGAAGATCACTCCGTAGAAAACAGAATCGATTATATTCCCGAAAGCCCCTGCAAAAATTAAAGCAATAGACGTAATAAGTATGCGGGAACCTCCTTTTTTTACCGAATCCCAAAGCCAGTATCCAATTCCCACGATGGCTGCAAGACGAAAAAGTGTTAGCGCCAACTTCCCGTACTCGCCCGGGATTTTTGTACCCCAGGCCATCCCTTCATTCTCCACGAAAAGGATCCTGAACCAATCGAACACTTCGATTTCTTCCCCTAAGGCAAAATTAGTTTTGATATATAACTTGGAAATTTGATCTATTAAAAGAACCAAAATGATAAGTATTCCTGCTTTTTTAAGGGACATGGATCTAATTTGTTTGAAAACGGCTCAAAAATACTAATATTATTTAGTTTTTCGCACCAATATGTTACCGTCTATGCTGGTGAGGCATATGGGATTTCTTCCCGGTAGAAAATCTGGGACATTTACGCTCCCATTCCTGCTTTTAGAATCTATAAGTCCATGGGAAGTTTCAACCAGGATATTTCCAGAAAAGGTATTTACCGTAGCATTCCCAGAAAAGTCGAGCAATTCGCAATAGCCCTGATTT
Organism: Christiangramia sp.; assembly: GCA_041580575.1. Taxonomy (GTDB): domain Bacteria; phylum Bacteroidota; class Bacteroidia; order Flavobacteriales; family Flavobacteriaceae; genus Christiangramia. Next base: position 4,904 of record JBFGDP010000103.1, on the reverse strand, counting down.
AATTCTACCACCAGAGAGCGATAAGACCCGGTGCTATGAAGCGAAGCGATATTAGAACGAACCTCCACCTGCATTCCTTGCGGGATATGAATCTCGATCTCAAGGGAAAAAACTTTGTGGGCACTCAACTTGTCGTAACCTCCGGTAAGTTTCTGGGGATATTCTGTAGTTATATTCAACTCGCTTCCCGAAACTTCCGTTTTCAAGGCGATATCCTGGAAATATTCTCCTTCAGAATGTGTATTGATCTTTATACTTTCTTGATCTGAAGATATTATCCTTATAAAATAGACCTCATCTGTATCAATATAAATACGCTCAATGCCGGCTGCACTTATGATCTCAATGGTGTTCTTTTGAGCCTTCGCCTCTACTCCCATAATTAGGAAAAAAAGCAGGCAATTCATCATCCTCTTCATTCTCTAATAAATAAAAACGCCCGAAATTATCCGGGCGTTTCAATATTAAATTCTCTCAAATTCTAGCGCTGCAGATTTTTAGCTTCGATGCTCAAAGTTGCATGCGGCACTAGCAATAATCTTTCTTTAGCTATCAGTTTTCCGGTAACTCTGCAGATCCCATACGTTTTATTCTCAATTCTTGTAAGAGCATTCTTAAGATCGCGTATAAATTTCTCCTGACGAATAGCCAATTGAGAATTAGCTTCCTTGCTCATGGTTTCACTTCCTTCTTCAAAAGCCTTAAAAGTTGGTGAGGTGTCATCTGTACCGTTATTACCATCATTTTTGTAAGCATTTTGATAAATCGCAAGTTGTTCCTGCGCTTTCTCGATCTTCTTTTTTATAAGAGCTTTAAACTCTGCAAGATCGGCATCACTGTAACGTTCTTTTACATCTGTAGACATGGCTAATGTTTTTTAATAAACAATTTGGTGGCAACTTCATCAAACTCGACTTCAGCACCTTCGTCTACCACCTCTGCAAATTCGAGTGTTGCAGTCAATGTTTCGTTCTTAATATACGTTATATTATCGTTAACAGCATCCTCGATTATGCCGTCTTTTTGTAGGGTAACATCTATCGTATCAGTCACTTCGTAGCCTGAATCCTTACGGAGGTTCTGGATCCTGTTTACCAACTCCCGGGCAACACCTTCCTTTTTCAACTCCGGACTAATACTAACGTCCAGGGCTACTGTTAGGCCACCATTACTAGCGACCAGCCATCCTTCGATATCCTGAGAGGATATCTCCACTTCTTCAAGAGACAATTTAACAAAATTTTTGTTAATTTCAACTTCAATTTCTCCTTCACGTTCAATTTTAGATATCTCTTCTGGAGTAAACTGATTTATCTTACTGACAATCAGCTTTATATCCTTTCCAAATCTCGGGCCTAAAACTCGGAAATTAGGCTTGATCTGCTTCACTAACAGTCCGGAGGCATCGTCAATAATTTGGATTTCCTTAACATTTACTTCAGATTTAATCAAATCTTCCACAGCTTCGATCTCCTGCTTTTGCACCTCATCAAGTACCGGAATCATTATCCTTTGTAACGGCTGGCGCACCTTGATCATCTCTTTTTTGCGTAAGGATAGTACTAAAGATGAGATAGTTTGTGCTTTCTCCATCTTTCTTTCCAGCGATTTATCAACAAATTTCGGTTCATAAACCGGGAAATCAGCGATATGCACAGATCCTGATGCATCCTTTCCTGTGGCTGTATTAAGATCTTTAAACAATCTATCCATAAAGAAGGGCGCTACCGGAGCTCCAAGTTTCGCCACAGTTTCCAGGCAGGTATATAGGGTTTGATAAGCAGAGATCTTGTCCTGCTCATAATCCCCTTTCCAGAATCTTCTTCTACTCAATCTTACAAACCAGTTACTAAGGTTCTCCTGAACGAATTCTGAAATCGCCCGGGTCGCTTTCGTTGGCTCATAGTCTGCATAGAACTTATCCACTTTTTCTATAAGTGAATGTAATTCTGAAAGTATCCATCTGTCTATTTCAGGCCTTTGCTCTAATGCCACATCCTCTTCAGCATAACTGAATTCATCGATATTGGCATAAAGTGTAAAAAAGGAATAGGTATTATAGAGGGTTCCGAAGAATTTTCGCTGAACTTCGCCGATTCCCTCAATATCAAACTTTAAATTATCCCATGGATTCGCATTAGAGATCATGTACCAGCGGGTTGCATCTGGCCCGTAAACGGCAAGAGTCTCAAACGGATCTACCGCATTACCCAAACGCTTGGACATTTTCTGACCACTTTTATCTAACACAAGACCATTAGAAACTACGTTCTTATAAGCCACGTCATCAAAGATCATGGTGGCGATCGCATGAAGCGTATAGAACCAACCACGCGTCTGGTCTACTCCTTCGGCAATAAAATCGGCTTTACGCCATTTATCTTCTACCTTTTCCTTATTCTCAAAAGGATAATGCCACTGCGAATAAGGCATGGAACCGGAATCAAACCACACATCGATAAGGTCTGCCTCACGTTTCATAGATTTACCTGATTCTGAAACCAGGGTAATTGTGTCTACCACGTTTTTATGAAGATCTACTTTATCGTAGTTTTCTTCACTCATATCCCCGGCAATAAAATCGGCAAAAATGTCTTTCTCCATGACGCCGGCCTCCACGGCTTTCGCCATTTCCTCCTTTAGTTGTGCTACAGACCCAATAACTTTTACTTCTTTTCCATCTTCACTTCTCCAGATAGGCAATGGGATTCCCCAATATCTGCTTCGGCTTAAGTTCCAGTCGTTGGCATTGGCCAGCCAGTTTCCAAAACGTCCCTCACCGGTAGATTTCGGTTTCCAGTTTATGGTCTGGTTTAATTCATGCATTCTATCCTTGAATTCGGTCACTTTAATGAACCATGAATCCAGCGGATAGTATAATACAGGCTTATCTGTTCTCCAGCAATTTGGATAGCTGTGAACATATTTTTCAACTTTAAAAGCCCTGTTCTCTTCCTTTAATTTAATGGCGATCTCTACATCTACAGATTTCTCCGGAGCCTCTCCATCATCGTAATATTCATTCTTCACGTACTTCCCGGCCAATTCACCCATTTCTGGCCTGAATTTACCCTGTAGATCTACCAGCGGAACTAGATTTCCATTCTCATCTTTTACCAACATTGGCGGTACTTCAGGAGTAGCCTGTTTCGCCACCAGGGCATCATCTGCCCCAAAGGTTGGCGCAGTATGAACTATACCGGTACCATCTTCGGTAGTAACAAAATCTCCGGAAATAATTCTAAAGGCGTTTTCAGGGTTATCGGTAGGCTGTGCATATGGCAACAGTTGCTCATATTTAATCCCCACAAGATCCTTTCCTGAAAAGCTTTCCCCAATTAAATAAGGAATCTTCTTATCTTCATTTTTATAGGAATTAAGATCCTCCTCAGATTCTGCTTTTCTGAATTTTTTATCGAATTGCTTTTCAGCGAGTTCCTTCGCAACAATAATTGAAATTGGCTCGAAGGTATACTGGTTGTATGTCTTAACCGTCACATAATCGATCTTAGGACCAACCGTTAGAGCGGTATTAGAAGGTAATGTCCATGGAGTTGTGGTCCATGCTATAAAGAACAAATTCGGAATATTCTTTAGAAATTCCGGCAGTGTATTTTCCTTTACCTTGAACATTGCCGTAACCGTAGTATCGGTTACGTCCTGGTAAGTGCCGGGCTGATTAAGTTCGTGGGAACTTAAACCGGTACCGGCTTTTGGTGAATATGGCTGAATGGTATAGCCTTTATAGATAAGATCTTTCTTATAAATTTCCGAAAGCAGCCACCAAACCGTTTCCATATACTTGGATTTGTAGGTGATGTATGGATCTTCCATATCTACCCAGTAACCCATCTTTTTGGTAAGGTCGTTCCAGACATCGGTATAGCGCATCACCGCATTCTTACATGCTTCGTTATACTTTTCAACGCTTATTTTAGTACCAATATCTTCTTTGGTTATGCCAAGTTCTTTTTCCACGCCAAGCTCAATAGGAAGACCATGGGTATCCCATCCCGCTTTACGTTTAACCTGGAAACCTTTTTGTGTTTTATATCTACAGAAAATATCCTTTATAGATCGTGCCATTACGTGGTGAATACCAGGTAAACCGTTGGCTGATGGAGGACCTTCAAAAAATATAAATGGCTCCTTACCTTCACGGGTGGTCACACTCTTTTCGAAAATATCATTCTCTTCCCAGTAGTTGAGGATTTCTTCTGCCACTTTCGGCAGGTCAAGACCTTTGTATTCAGGGAACCTTCTGCTCATTTTCTCCTTTTTTCAAATGATGTGCGAAAATAAGGATTTTTAACAAAAGAAGATATTATTATAAGCTAAAATGCACGGGTTATTATTCTTTACGAAAACTTAAAAAGCTGGACTTAAAGGCTTTTTATTATAGCAGAATTAAAAAGTGTAGGATAGGGCGATGATCAAATTCCTTCCAGCCGCTGCAATTCCCGATGAATAGGTTCGATAACGCTGGTCTGTAATATTCTCTATAGAAACTGTGGCCAGCCAGTTCGCATTCAATTCATACTGCCCGGTTAGATTTAAGGTATACCACGAAGGTGAATACGGGTTTCCATTTTCGTCCAAAGCATATAAATAAGGCTTATCCTGTTCCCCAGGAGCCAGATCTTCGAAATCGAACTGACCGTTATATTCAGCGAAAAGATCGAGTTTAACCCGGCGTTTATTCCAGATCAAATGAGTATTTCCAAAAATTGGAGCAGCATGTCGCAAAGGCACATAGTTTCCTCCTTCATTCTCCCGTCCATAAGTGTAACTAAACTGAGAGTTTAACCTAAGGGCAACCGAAAAATCTACTTCCAGCCCTGCTTCTACCCCATACACATATGCATTTGCCGCATTCTGTATTGCCTGCACTTTACTTGGCTCAC
>JBFGDP010000102.1:0-8566 GCA_041580575.1 Christiangramia sp. | reverse complement strand
GACCAGACCTTTTAGAAGAAGACTAATTTTTTCTACAACAGGCTTGTAGAATAATATAAATTGATTAATTTTGCACTCATTCTAGAATAACCTCTGGCGATAACCGTGAATGTTGTTTTGGATTTTACTTTTAAAAAAATAAAGATGGAATCGTTAGTAAAATACGTTCAGGACGAATTCGTAGAAAGAAAAGATCTACCAGAATTTGCAGCAGGTGACACAATCACTGTGTATTACGAAATTAAAGAGGGACAGAAGACAAGAACCCAGTTCTTTAGAGGTGTCGTAATTCAGAAAAGAGGAACAGGCGCTTCTCAAACTTTCACTATTAGAAAGATGAGTGGTACTGTAGGAGTAGAAAGAATTTTCCCAGTAAACCTTCCTGCTATCCAGAAGATCGAGATCAATAAGAAAGGTAAAGTAAGAAGAGCTAGAATTTTCTACTTTAGAGGTCTTACCGGTAAGAAAGCCCGTATTAAAGAAGCGATTAGAAAATCATAATTCTTTAAGACAGATATATAGAAGCCCCGAACTTTCGGGGCTTTTTTTATGGATAAAAAACAACGAATTTCTTCCTCATTAAAATGTTAAAAGCCTTCATTCAAAAATGGTTTCTTCTTATCTTACATACTGAAATTCGGCGGAATTAAAATGACAAAAGAATTTTTAGTGAAGACGATTTTCCTGTAAAGCAAGTTCTTTGCATATAGCTTTTACTTTCTATATAACATCAATATTTTGTACTTACAAAATCAGTTTGAAAGGTAAAGGCGAATTTGGATTCAGTTTTATTTTCTTTAAAATTGAATCCTGATTGGAACAGCATCCACAAGAAAGCTTAAAACGCTTGATATCATCAGAGTGATAATCCGCTGTTTCAATTGAAGCCATTTCATTTTAGCAATTAAGATGAAATGGCTTTTTTATTGCAATATTTATGATTTCTTAACAAGTGCCAACCCCTCTAAAACTAGGATAAAAGCCCTGAATACTGTATATTGCGCGGGAGAAAATACCCCGGCCATTCACGGGGTTTTGTTTGAATTTTTAGCAACCAAAAACATATCAAATGTCACAGAAAGAAAAGATAATTTATACCAAAACAGATGAGGCTCCAATGCTGGCAACTTATTCGTTCCTGCCCATTATTGAGGCTTTTACCAAGGCAGCAGGAGTTAGTCTTGAAACCCGTGATATTTCTTTGGCCGGAAGGATACTTTCTCAGTTTCCGGATTTCTTAAAAGAGGACCAAAAGGTGGCAGATGACCTGGCCGAGCTGGGAGAACTTGCTAAAAAGCCTGAAGCGAACATTATTAAATTACCAAATATAAGTGCTTCTATACCACAGCTTAAAAATGCGATCGCTGAACTACAAGCTAAAGGTTTTGCAATTCCAGATTATCCAGATGAACCGGCAAATGACAAGGAAAAGGAGATTCAATCCAGATATGACAAAATTAAAGGTAGTGCGGTAAACCCGGTATTACGTGAAGGTAATTCAGACCGTCGTGCTCCAAAAGCGGTTAAGAATTTCGCTAAGAAGAATCCTCATTCAATGGGAGCATGGAGTGCCGACTCTAAAACTCATGTTGCTACGATGAGCGAGGGTGATTTTAGATCAAATGAAAAATCTGTGACCCTGGAAAGCGAAGATGCTTTAAAAATTGAATTCACTTCAGAAGCAGGTGAAAAGAAAACTTTGAAAGAGAATTTGAAAGTTTTGAAGGGCGAGGTGGTAGATGCGACGGTAATGAGCAAGAAAGCTCTGCTTGAATTCCTTCGGAAAGAGATCAGGGATGCTAAAGAAAAAGATGTACTTTTCTCTTTGCACATGAAAGCGACCATGATGAAGGTATCAGACCCAATTATCTTTGGTCACGCTGTTGAAGCCTTTTTCGAGGATGTCTTTGAGAAATATGGAAATGAATTACAGGAAGCAGGAGCAGATCCTAATAGCGGATTGGGTGACGTACTTAATGCCCTTGAAAACCTTTCGGAAGATAAGAGATCTGAAATCAAAAACGCTATAGAAAAAGACCTTCAAGACGGTCCGGATATCGCCATGGTAAATTCAGATGAAGGTATTACCAACCTGCACGTACCAAGTGATATTATTATAGATGCATCTATGCCTGCGATGATAAGAACTTCCGGACAGATGTGGAATGCACAAGGGAAAACCCAGGATACCAAGGCTGTGATCCCAGATAGTAGTTATGCTGGTCTATACCAGGCGACTATAGATTTCTGTAAAGAACACGGAGCATTCGATCCTACTACAATGGGTACTGTACCTAATGTAGGACTAATGGCTCAAAAAGCTGAAGAATACGGATCTCATGACAAAACCTTCGAAATGAAGGAAAATGGTTCTGTAAAAGTCGTCAATTCTAATGGAAAGACTATTCTTGAACATAAAGTTGAGAAAGGTGATATCTGGAGAATGTGCCAGGTAAAAGATGCTCCAATTCAGGATTGGATTAAACTTGCCATTTCCAGAGCAAAGGCTACCGGGATGCCTGCTGTTTTCTGGCTTGATCAAAACAGGGCTCATGATGCAGAATTGATAAAAAAGGTAAATAAATATTTGCCACAGCACGATACCGAAGGCCTTGAGATCAAGATCATGGCTCCTACCGAAGCTACAAAATATACTTTAGAGAGAGTAAAAGCCGGAAAGGATACTATTTCTGTGACCGGAAATGTATTGAGAGATTATTTGACTGACCTCTTCCCTATTTTAGAACTGGGAACCAGTGCAAAGATGCTTTCTATTGTACCTCTGATGAATGGTGGAGGCTTGTTCGAAACCGGTGCGGGTGGTTCTGCTCCAAAACATGTGCAGCAATTTGTAAAAGAGGGGCATTTAAGATGGGATTCTCTTGGAGAATTTCTGGCCCTGGCAGTTTCATTAGAACACCTGGGTAATAAATACAATAACTCTAAAGCCTTGACCCTGGCCGAAACGCTTGATGAAGCTACTGAACGGTTTTTGAACGAAGGCCGGTCACCATCAAGAAAGGTAAATGAACTGGATAACCGGGGAAGTCATTTCTACCTGGCTCTATACTGGGCTGAAGCGCTATCTACTCAAACCAGCAATAAGGATTTGAATATCTATTTTGGTAAAATTGCGAAGATGATGGAAGACAACCAGGAAAAGATTCTTCAGGATCTACTGGATGCTCAGGGATCACCTGTAGATATAGGCGGTTATTATCAGCCAGATGAAGAACTTACAAAAAAAGCGATGCGTCCTAGTAAAAAATTAAACGAGATCCTGGCCACAGATGCCTGATCAATTTTGATTTAGAACATAAAAAAACCCTGTTATTAACAGGGTTTTTTTATTTAATTAGATCTAATCACTTGCGCACGTTCCATAAAGAGATCCTGCAAACGCTCCATTTTTGGTTCCATTTTCTCACCGAATACCAGGTACTGGCATTTGGTGATACTCAATGGAATCCTCACCACATCATTATAAGCTCCGCCCTTTGAGAGAAACTCAGCATCCTCCAGGATGAATAATTGTAACTGGCCAAGGTGAATTCCTGTCATCGAAAATAATTTTCCCAGCCTTCTGGGGGTGGCGATCACAATATCCACCCCATAATAAATAGCATCTTTTTGATCTTCTATATTTTGTTCATCATAGGCACAATAAATTCTAAGATCCATTTCCCGGGTAAACTCTTTAAATTTTTGTTCCAGGTCTAATGCAGCTTCTTTATCCTTCACATAAATGAGAGCCCGGGGCGAATCTTCAAAGGCTTCTGCATTTAACTTCTGGATCACACTAATGATCATAGCAGTCGTTTTTCCACTTCCTCCCGGTGCTAAGGCATAAAGATCTGTTCCACTCTTTATCTTTGGTAAAATCTTTTTTTGGAAAGGTGTGGGAGCCTCAAAGCCCAATCTATCTATAGCCTCTTTTAAGGAAGGATTCAATTTTTTAAACGACATACTTAAATTATAATTAATTGACCTGTTTGAGATGTGGGTACTAAGTTTACTTTTCATTAGTACAACACCAGACAAAGGTCGCAATTTAAAATTGGACAGCTCTACTTTTTCAATATTTGAATTATAAAGTGAGATAAGCTAATTCGAAAGAGTAACAAGGCTTAATCTTTAGTTAAACATGAATATAAATTAGAGGAAATTAACAGGTTTAGTGAAATTTGCCTCTAATATCACTTTCAGGTTAAGCTGAAATGAAACAAAGGGCATAGATATTAGTGCTATCCTTAATTTTAATATAAACAGCCTAAATTTTATTTTTGAGTAAAATATTTAAAATCTGCTATTTCACAGCTCTGCTATTATTAATTCCCAATAGCACTATCATAGCCCAGGAACTTTTTACGCTAAACGGAGTGGTTACCGATGTTTCCAGCAACGAGACTCTCATAGGTGTGAATATCCTGGTACCTGAAGCCAGCACAGGAGTTGTCACCAACGATTATGGCTATTACTCTATACGATTACCCGAAGGGGAATATAAAATTGAGATCTCCTATCTCGGATTTCAAAGTCAGCAAAGAACAGTAATTCTGGACGGCAACAAAAAACTGGATTTCCAGTTATCAGAGGCTTCAGAAACGCTGGAAGAGGTTGTCATCACTAGTGATATAGAAGGCCTCAATATCAGGAAACCTGAAATGAGCGTCAATAAATTATCCATAAGTACCATTCAGAAATTACCGGTTGTTTTCGGCGAGGTAGATGTGGTAAAATCATTATTACTACTTCCCGGGGTTTCCAATGCCGGCGAGGGCTCATCTGGCTTTAATGTGAGAGGAGGCGCGGTAGACCAGAACCTGATCCTGCTTGATGAGGCGACTATCTTTAATTCTTCCCACCTTTTTGGATTATTCTCTGTTTTTAATCCCGATGCTATCAAGGATTTAAAATTATATAAAGGGGGCATTCCTGCAAAATACGGAGGCAGGGTGTCCTCTGTATTGGATATATATCAGCGGGATGGTAATTCCAAGGAATTTAAAATGCAGGGAGGAATCGGGGCTGTTTCCAGCAGGCTGCTTGCTGAAGGCCCAATAGTCAGGGATAAGGGATCATTTCTGGTTGCGGGAAGAAGCTCCTATGCTCATCTGTTTCTGAAACTAACAGATAATGAGAACTCGGCCTATTTCTATGACCTGAATACAAAATTGACCTATAACCTAGATGAACGTAATAAACTGTTATTATCGGGGTATTTTGGACGGGATGTTTTTAATATTAGTCAGAATTTTGAAAATACTTACGGCAATGCCGTTTTGAATCTTAGATGGAATCATATTTTTTCGGATAACATCTTTACCAATCTTTCGGTCATCTATAGCGACTATTATTATGGCCTTAATCTAAATTTTGTTGGATTTAACTGGGATAGCGGAATTAAAAATCTCAACATTAAGTATGATTTTAACCACTACATCAATGATGATCTTCAGCTAAAATATGGGATTCAGAATACTTATTATGAATTTAATCCCGGGGAGATAAAACCTATTAATGAAGATTCCGGTATTAATTACTTCAAATTGACAAATAAATATGCCCTTGAAAATGCGATTTATCTGTCTTCGGAACATAGGATCAGCGATAAATTATCGGCAGAATATGGCCTTAGATTGAGCAATTTCTTTAGGTTAGGTCAGGACGAAATAAATATATATGAAAATGATAATCCTGTGGAGTATGATGCCAACAGGAATATTTACAGGGAGGCAGATATTTTGGAAACCACAGCGTCTTCACGTGGTGATTTACTAAAAACTTACACTAATCTCGAACCGCGGCTGGCCATATCTTATGCATTAAATGATAAACAATCTATAAAAGCCAGCTATAACCGCATGGCTCAATATCTACATTTGATCTCAAACACAAGTTCTCCTACACCATTAGATGTCTGGGCTCCCAGTGGAACCTTTATAAAACCACAGAAACTGGATCAATATGCGGTAGGATATTTCAGAAATTTCAGAGAAAATATTTATTCATTAGAAGTGGAAAGTTTTTACAAATCTATAGCTAACCGCATTGACTATATAGACGGTGCAAACCTCATTGCGAATAATGCTATAGAACGGGTGGTTTTAAATGGCGAAGCGCGTGCTTATGGTCTGGAATTATTACTTCGTAAGAATAAAGGACGGTTTACTGGCTGGTTAGGATACACACTCTCCCGTTCTGAACAACGTACTCCCGGACGCACTGCCGAGGAACCTGGAATTAATAGCGGAAACTGGTATGCTACTAATTATGACAAAACCCATGATCTAAGTATAACAGGAAGTTTTGATCTGAATAAAAAGTGGCAGCTAAACGCAAACTTTATCTTTCAGACTGGCCTTGCCACCACCTACCCTACTGCACAGTATGAATATGAAGGCATTACCATTCCGGTTTACGGTGAGCGAAACGGAGATCGGTTGCCCTCTTACCATCGTTTAGACCTGTCTGCGACCTATAATCCAAATTTGGGGAAGAATAAAAAGTTCAATTCCTACTGGAACTTTGGAATATACAATGTATATAACCGGCAGAACGCTTACTCAATATCTTTCAGACAGAATACAGATACAGGAAGAAATGAAGCTGTTCGATTATCCCTATTCGGAATAATCCCGTCTGTCACTTATAATTTCAAGTTTTAAATGAAAAAGCTAAAACAAATATTATTACTATTTCTGGCCTTCCTGTTTACTTCATGCGAAGAAGTAGTAGAAGTTGAACTCGGCGAAAGCAAACCCAGACTGGTAATAGAAGCTTCAATTATCTGGTTAAAAGGAACGACGGGTACCGAACAGACTATTCGGTTATCTGAAACCACACCTTTCTATGCCGAGGAAATGAATTATGTTGAAACCGCTACCATCATCATCACTTCGGAAGCTGGTGAACAATTTGAATTTATACATACCGAAAATGGAGAATATATAAATACAAATTTCAATCCCGTGCTGAATAATTCTTATTATTTAGAAATCCTTTATAATGGACAAATCTACACCGCTTCAGAAAAATTTATTCCAGTTACTACCATAGATTACGTTGAGCAGACCGAAGACGGTGGATTTAGTGGAAAAGATATAGAGATCAAGGCATATTATACAGATCCTGCTGAAACTGAAGATTATTATTTATTTAAATTTTACGATGGAGATGTGAATCTGGAATTCTATGAGGATGAATTCACCAATGGCAATCAGATTTTTGGTTATTTCTCCAATGATGATATAAAAGACAATGATATAATCCAGATTGAAATGCAGGGTATTTCTAAGAACTATTACGAATATCTGTTTATATTGCGATCACAGGTTGGATCTAATGACGGTGGGCCTTTTGAAACAATGCCAGCTACTGTAAAAGGAAATATTGTGAACCAGACAAATCGTTCCAACTTTCCATATGGATACTTTAGGTTATCTGAAGCAGATTCAACGACATATATTGTACAGTAAATGAAACACACGAATAAAGAAGTACTTGTAAAAGGGATTAAATACCTGGCAGGAGCATTACCCTTGGCATTAATAGGCCCTTCTATACTATTCTCTGCATTTAACAATCAGGATAGCCCCTGGTATATTCCTGTGTTAATCATAGGAATAATCGCTTTCATCGGTTCTATTTTCTTGATGTTCAAAGGTATCATGACCATTGTAAAGGCACTATTTGATTAAAGTTTACCTCTGAATTATCGAATGGAAATGTAAAAAATCTTAATCGAGAGATACCTGCTGATAAAAAAGTCCGGGCCCGTCACAACTCCACCAACTACTTAACAGCGTGGTTTTGCTGGGATCTAAATAAAGAAACTCTTCATTGTCTCCACTACAATTTTCTATGATATCACTTTTAATTGAATAATTAAGTAGATAAGCAATACCTTCATTACTAAAATCTATTCTATAAGATCCTTCTGCCATAATTTCCCTGTCTTCACTAATCCTTATTTTTGAAAAGGTGTTATTTGCATTAAAAATGTAATATTCCTGGTAGGCCATATCACTTCCCGTTATTTCTGAACCAATAAAACGACCTGTCATTTTATACAATGTCCATTTTTGTGGAAAATTAACGATGGATAGATCCTGAGAGTCTATTTGGGCAGTATTCTCTGTACAGGAAAGGATGCTAAGACTAAATAGTATAAGAATGAGTTTTTTCAAGACATTGATCAGTTAGTGATTTCTATTACTAAGATGCCAGATATAGAAAATGGTTGCGTCTTAATTATCCAAATACTATATAAAATCTTGCTTTTCTATTACCCCAGTACTCCAAATCCCAATGCTTCGGGACGGGACGCTATCGGGCTTTACTTGTTCTCTCAAGAATATATTGCCTACTATTTAAGTTGATCTCTGGATCTGGTATTCGGGAACAAATAACCCCCGGCATCTGGTGATCACGGGGGTTTGAGTTATGGGTATAAAAAAACCCCTTCAGAGATCTGAAGGGGTTTTCAAAAAGAAGGCGGCGACATACTCTCCCACAATACAGCAGTACCATCTGCGCTAACGGGCTTAACTACTCTGTTCGGGAT
>JBFGDP010000101.1:0-8572 GCA_041580575.1 Christiangramia sp. | reverse complement strand
TAGAGCTTCTATGATAACTCCAGATTTCGTAGGACAAACTATCGCAGTACATAACGGGAAACAATTTGTTCCTGTTTATGTAACTGAGAACATGGTAGGTCATAAACTAGGAGAATTTTCACCAACACGTTCTTTCAGAGGACACGCAGGTGCAAAAAATAAAGGTAGAAAATAATTGAAGCTATGGGAGTTCGTAAAAGAGAAAGAGCAGAGCAAATAAAAGAAGCCAAGAAACAGGTAGCTTTTGCAAAGTTAAATAACTGCCCTACTTCGCCTAGAAAGATGCGTCTTATGGCGGATCTGGTAAGAGGTGAAAAAGTAGAAAAAGCGCTTCATATTCTAAAATTCAGCAAGAAAGAAGCATCCAACCGTTTAGAGAAACTTTTGGTTTCTGCGATTGCCAACTGGCAAGCGAAGAACGAAGATGCAAATCTTGAAGAAGCTGAATTATTTGTGAAAGAGATTCGTGTAGACGGAGGGAGTATGTTGAAAAGACTTCGTCCAGCTCCACAGGGTCGTGCACACCGAATTAGAAAGAGATCCAACCACGTTACATTAGTGCTTGGAGCAAACAATAATACACAAAGCTAAGAGACAGTATGGGACAAAAAACAAATCCAATCGGGAATCGCCTTGGTATCATTAGAGGTTGGGAATCCAACTGGTACGGAGGTAATGACTACGGTGATAAATTAGCCGAAGACGATAAGATTAGAAAGTATATCCATGCTCGTCTTTCTAAAGCGAGTGTATCGCGTGTAATCATCGAGCGCACGCTTAAGCTTGTAACCGTTACTATCACTACAGCCAGACCTGGTATCATTATCGGGAAAGGTGGGCAAGAGGTAGACAAGCTTAAGGAAGAGCTTAAAAAGATTACCGACAAGGAAGTTCAAATTAACATCTTTGAGATTAAGAGGCCAGAACTTGATGCTCACCTGGTGGGTGCAAGTGTTGCCAGACAAATTGAGAATCGTATCTCTTACCGTCGTGCAATTAAAATGGCTATCGCGGCTGCAATGAGAATGAACGCTGAAGGGATCAAGATTGAGATCTCCGGACGTCTAAATGGTGCTGAGATGGCACGTTCTGAATCATACAAGGATGGAAGAATTCCATTGTCTACTTTTAGGGCTGATATTGACTATGCTTTAGTTGAAGCACACACTACTTATGGTAGGCTGGGTGTTAAAGTATGGATCATGAAAGGTGAGGTATACGGAAAAAGAGAGCTATCGCCTCTTGTTGGCCTTGCGAAAAACCAGGGTAAGAAAACCGGTGCCGGACGAGGTGGGAATAAATCACGTCGTAGAAAGTAATTTTTTAAAGGAAAGAAAAAATGTTACAACCTAAAAGAACAAAATACCGTAAGCAACAAAAAGGCCGTATGAAGGGCTTGTCTCAAAGAGGACATAGACTTTCTAACGGGACCTTTGGAATCAAATCTATGGATTCCAGCTTTGTTACTGCACGTCAAATAGAAGCAGCGCGTATCGCCGCTACCCGTTATATGAAGAGAGAAGGATCTATCTGGATCAAAATTTTCCCAGATAAGCCTATCACTAAGAAACCTCTAGAGGTTCGTATGGGTAAAGGTAAAGGTGCCGTGGAATATTGGGCAGCTGTAGTTAAGCCAGGAAGAATCATGTTTGAAATTGGTGGAGTACCAATGGCAACTGCTAAAGAGGCGTTACGCCTTGCAGCGCAGAAGCTTCCTGTGAGAACTAAATTTGTTGTAGCTAGAGATTATCAAGAATAATATTGGAATTATGAAACAATCAGAAGTAAAAGAATTGTCTGTTGCAGAATTGCAAGAAGAGCTTGGTAAATCACGAAAAGCTTATTCAGATTTGAAAATGGCTCACGCTGTTTCGCCTTTGGAAAATCCGATACAGTTAAGAACTGTAAGAAGAGATGTGGCGAGATTAGCTACAGAGTTAACTAAAAGAGAACAACAATAATTGTTATTCTGCTGAAAGATGGAAAAAAGAAATTTAAGAAAAGAGCGTGTAGGAGTTGTTACAAGTAACAAAATGCAGAAATCTATCGTGGTTTCTGAAGTGAAAAAAGTAAAACATCCTATGTATGGAAAATTCGTTTTGAAAACGAAAAAGTACGTAGCACACGACGAAAATAACGACTGCAACGAAGGTGATACTGTAAAGATCATGGAAACACGACCTTTAAGTAAATCCAAGACTTGGAGACTAGTAGAAATAATTGAAAGAGCTAAATAACCATGGTACAACAAGAGTCCAGACTAAAAGTAGCAGATAATACCGGAGCTAAAGAAGTTTTAGCTATCCGTGTATTAGGAGGTACAAAGAAAAGATACGCATCTGTTGGAGACAAGATCGTTGTCAGTGTAAAAGAAGCTACACCTAACGGAAATATCAAGAAGGGTGCAGTTTCAACAGCAGTTGTTGTTCGTACCAGGAAAGAAGTTCGCAGACCAGACGGATCTTACATCCGTTTTGATGACAATGCATGTGTATTGTTAGGTCCACAGGGAGAAATGCGCGGAACCCGTGTATTTGGTCCTGTAGCTCGTGAACTTCGTGATAAGCAATTCATGAAAATTGTATCATTGGCACCAGAGGTGCTTTAATACATTAAGAAGATGACAAAGCTTAAAATAAAATCAGGAGATACCGTTCGCGTTATTGCTGGTGACCATAAAGGTCAGGAAGGAAAAGTGCAGAAGGTACTTATCGAGAAGAATAAAGCTATTGTGGAAGGGGTTAATATGATCTCTAAGCATGAGAAGCCTAGTGCTTCTAATCCGCAAGGTGGAATTAAGGAGAAAGAAGCTCCTATCCATATTTCTAATCTGTCACTTATCGACAAGAATGGTGAGACAACGAGAGTTGGGTATAGAGAAGAAGATGGAAAGAAGGTGAGATTTTCTAAAAAATCTAATGAAGTAATATAGTTATGGCATACGTACCAAGACTTAGACAGGAATATAACGAGAGAGTGAAAAATGCTCTTAAGGAAGAATTCAGCTACTCCAATATTATGGAGGTGCCAAAACTTACGAAAATAGTAATTAGCCGTGGAGTTGGTGGAGCAGTAGCAGATAAGAAACTTATCGACCATGCTGTAGACGAACTTACTGCAATTAGCGGTCAAAAAGCCGTTTCTACTATTTCGAAGAAGGATGTTGCATCGTTCAAGTTGCGTAAAGGAATGCCAATTGGTGCTAAAGTTACTTTACGTGGATATAGAATGTATGAATTCTTAGACAGATTAATCACTTCCGCTTTACCGCGTGTACGTGATTTCAACGGAATCAAATCTAACGGATTTGATGGTAGAGGTAACTATAACTTAGGGATCACTGAACAGATCATTTTCCCTGAGATCGATATTGATGCAGTAAATAGAATTGCTGGTATGGATATCACATTTGTTACGACTGCTGAAACCGATAAGGAAGCAAAAGCATTGTTAACTGAACTAGGATTACCTTTTAAAAAGAACTAATTATGGCTAAAGAATCAATGAAAGCCCGCGAGGTAAAAAGACAGAAATTGGTAAAGAAGTATGCTGAGAAAAGAGCCGCTTTGAAAGAAGCTGGTGATTACGAAGGCCTGCAGAAATTACCAAAGAACTCTTCTCCAGTTCGTTTGCATAACAGATGTAAATTAACGGGTAGACCTAAGGGGTATATGAGACAATTTGGTCTTTCTCGTGTAATGTTCAGGGAAATGGCTAACAAGGGTCTTATCCCGGGAGTTAAGAAAGCAAGCTGGTAAATTATAAATTGGATGAAGGTTCAAAAAAATGAAAACCACATCCGCAAATAAAGATAAATGAATACAGATCCTATTGCAGATTACTTAACAAGAATCAGGAACGCTAACGCGGCGAACCACAGAGTGGTGGAAATTCCTGCTTCCAATGTTAAAAAAGAGATCACAAAGATATTATTCGATCAGGGATATATTCTTAGTTACAAGTTTGAGGATAATACCGCTCAGGGAACTATCAAGATCGCTCTTAAGTATGATAAATTAACTAAAGAGCCGGTAATCAAGAAAATTCAGAGAATAAGTAAACCTGGTTTACGTAAGTATGCCGGATCAACTGAGATCCCAAGAATCCTTAATGGCCTTGGAATTGCAATCGTTTCTACTTCTCATGGAGTAATGACCGGGAAGCAGGCGAAAGCAGAGAAAGTTGGTGGTGAGGTATTGTGCTACGTTTACTAATACTTAAAAGACTAAAGAAATGTCAAGAATAGGTAAAAACCCAGTTACGATCCCGGAAGGTGTGACAGTAGAGCACAAAGACGGTGTGGTAACGGTAAAAGGAAAATTAGGAGAGCTTAAGCAGGAAGTAAAAGATATCGATATAAAAATCGAAGATAATGTAATTACTTTCGAGCGTTCTTCAGATAAAAGTGATCAGAAAGCAAAACACGGTCTATACCGTGCTTTGGTTAACAATATGATTGAAGGTGTTACAAACGGTTTCACTAAGGAACTTGAGCTCGTTGGGGTTGGATATCGTGCCAGCAACCAGGGGAACAAGCTTGATCTTGCCGTTGGTTATTCTCATAATATTGTGCTAGATTTGGCTCCCGAAGTAAAAGTGGAGACTGTCTCAGAAAAAGGTAAGAATCCTATCGTGAAGCTTACTTCTCATGACAAACAACTTGTTGGACAGGTTGCGGCAAAAATACGTTCATTCAGAAAACCTGAGCCATACAAAGGAAAAGGTATCAAGTTTGTAGGTGAGCAATTGAGAAGAAAAGCAGGTAAATCAGCTTAATAAAGTTTAGTTATGGCAGTGTCAAAACAAGATAGAAGAAATAAAATTAGAAAACGTATCCGTAAGGATATCGTTGGAACAACAAGCCGTCCTAGATTATCTGTTTTTAGAAGTAATAGAGAAATTTATGCTCAGATCATCGACGACGTAGAAGGTAAGACCTTAGCATCAGCTTCTTCAAGAGATAAGGAAATCGCTACTGCTTCTGCAGACAGAAAAGAGCAGGCTCAGATGGTAGGTAAAGCTATCGCAGAGAAAGCGAAGAAAGCCGGGATAGATACTATTTCTTTCGACAGAGGTGGGTATTTATATCACGGTAGAGTTAAATCATTAGCAGAAGGTGCTCGCGAAGGAGGACTAAAATTCTAGAAAATTATGTATCAAGATTATAAAAACGTAGAGCATGTAAAACCAGGAGGTCTTGAATTAAAAGATCGTTTGGTTGGAGTACAACGTGTTACTAAGGTTACTAAAGGTGGTAGAGCCTTTGGATTCTCTGCTATAGTTGTAGTAGGAGATGAGAATGGTGTAGTTGGACAGGGACTTGGAAAATCCAAGGAGGTTGCAGACGCTATCTCTAAAGCGGTAGAAGACGCTAAGAAAAATCTGGTACGCATTCCTTTGCATAAGGGAACATTACCTCACGAACAAAAAGGTAAGTATGGCGGAGCAAGAGTAATGTTGCTTCCAGCTGCTGCCGGTACCGGTATTATTGCTGGTGGTGCGATTCGTGCGGTATTGGAATCTGTAGGAGTACATGATGTACTTTCTAAGAACCAGGGATCTTCGAACCCTCACAACGTTGTAAAAGCTACTTTTGATGCCTTACTACAATTAAGAAGTGCCGAAACTGTTGCAAAACAAAGAGGTGTTTCATTGGAAAAGGTTTTTAAAGGATAAATCAAGGAATAAGATGGGAAAGATAAAAGTCACAAAAGTAAAAAGTGCTATCAACCGCACTAAGAATCAAAAGCTTGTTCTTGAGTCATTAGGACTTAAGAGAATCGGGCAGACGGTTGAGCATGACGATACGCCAAACATCCTTGGTATGGTAAATAAAGTTAAACACTTAGTTTCTGTTGAAGAAACAAAATAATAATCTCTCATGGATTTAAGTAACTTAAAACCTGCAGAAGGTTCAGTTAGAAAGAATAGCAAGCGTATTGGTCGTGGTGAAGGATCTGGTAAAGGTGGAACTTCTACCAGAGGTCACAAAGGAGCCAAGTCACGTTCTGGTTATTCCAAGAAGATCGGTTTTGAAGGAGGGCAAATGCCACTTCAAAGACGTGTGCCTAAATTTGGATTCACCAACAGAAACCGTAAAGTATATCAGGGGATTAACCTGGATACTCTTCAGTCACTTGTTGATGAAGGAAGAATTAAGGATACAGTAGATATGGACGTGCTGGTTGAAAACGGTCTTGCCGGAAGAAACGAGCTTGTTAAGATATTAGGTAGAGGTGAATTAAAGGCTAAGTTGAAAATATCTGTTCATAAATTTACAGCCTCAGCGAAAGAAGCTATCGAAGCTGCCGGAGGTGAAGTTGTTACTTTATAATAGATAATCAAATGAAATTCATCAATACGATTAAAAATATTTGGAAAATCGAGGAGCTAAAAAACAGAATTTTAGTAACCCTCGGTTTGCTTTTGGTATATCGTTTCGGGGCGCAAGTAGTGCTTCCCGGAATCGATGCCGCTCAGCTTTCTAATCTGGCTAACCAGACAGACAGCGGTTTATTAGGTTTGCTTAATGCCTTTACAGGGGGTGCGTTTTCTAACGCCTCTGTTTTTGCATTAGGTATCATGCCTTATATCTCTGCTTCTATTGTGGTGCAATTGATGGGAATTGCAATTCCTTATCTTCAGAAATTGCAGAAGGAAGGAGAAAGCGGGCGTAAGAAGATTAATCAAATCACGCGTTGGCTTACCATCGCAATTACTCTAGTACAGGGGCCTGGTTATATTTATAACCTGTTTGCAACATTACCGGGAGAAGCGTTTTTGTTAGGGGATAACCTGACATTTGTGATCTCGTCGGTAATTATCCTTACCACGGGTACTATTTTCGCGATGTGGCTTGGTGAGAAGATCACAGATAAAGGTATTGGTAACGGTATTTCATTATTGATTATGGTTGGTATTATTGCCACCCTGCCGCAAGCCTTTATTCAGGAATTTGCTTCAAGAGTATTTGAATCGAATGGTGGTCTGGTTATGATACTGATAGAATTAGTTATCTGGTTCGCTATTATTATGGCGTCAGTGATGCTGGTTATGGCAGTGCGTCAAATTCCGGTGCAATATGCCAGAAGATCTGCTTCAGGTGGATATGAAAAGAATGTTTTCGGTTCAAGACAATACATTCCGTTAAAACTGAATGCTTCAGGAGTTATGCCTATCATCTTTGCTCAGGCAATTATGTTTATTCCTGTGGCTGTAGCTGGTCTTTCAGACTCAGATACCGCTCAGGGTGTGACTGCTGCATTTCAGAATATTTTCGGATTCTGGTATAATCTGGTGTTCGCATTATTGATCATCATATTTACATATTTCTATACGGCGATCACCGTTCCAACAAATAAAATGGCTGATGATCTTAAGAGAAGTGGTGGATTTATTCCAGGGATTCGTCCCGGAACTGAAACTGCCGAGTATCTTGATCGTATCATGTCTCAGATAACCCTACCAGGATCTATATTCCTGGCGCTAATCGCAGTGTTCCCTGCTATAGTGTTTTCTTTGCTGGGTGTACAGCAAAGTTGGGCGTTGTTTTTTGGAGGTACCTCGCTGTTGATTATGGTTGGAGTTGCAATAGATACTATGCAACAGGTAAATTCTTACTTGTTGAATAGACACTATGACGGACTAATGAAAACAGGTAAAAACAGAAAAGCAGTAGCGTAATTATGGCAAAGCAAGCAGCAATAGAACAGGATGGAACTATTATTGAAGCATTGTCTAATGCAATGTTTCGTGTAGAACTTGAAAACGGTCACGTTGTGACGGCCCACATCTCTGGGAAAATGCGTATGCATTATATTAAACTGTTACCTGGAGATAAGGTGAAACTGGAAATGAGTCCTTACGATTTAACTAAGGCTCGAATAACTTACAGATACTAAAAAGTAATTTTCAGCCTTTTATAAATTTTTTATACTTTTGCACTCTGAAAAATTTATGACGGCTAAAATTTCACCAGCAGACTTAAACCTCTGCCGGAGAATTAAAAAGAGATAAGATGAAAGTTAGAGCATCAATAAAAAAGAGAAGTGCCGACTGCAAGATCGTTCGCAGAAAAGGGCGCCTTTACGTGATTAACAAAAAGAATCCTAGATTTAAACAAAGACAAGGCTAATTATGGCAAGAATTGCAGGGGTAGATATACCCAAACAAAAGCGAGGAGTTATAGCATTGACCTATATCTTCGGAATTGGCAGAAGCAGGGCTCAAGAGATACTTGCACAGGCTAAAGTAGATGAGAGTAAAAAAGTCTCAGATTGGGACGATGACGAGATCGGAAAGATCCGTGAAGCCGTTGGTCAATTTACAATCGAAGGAGAATTACGTACTGAGGTTCAAATGAGTATTAAGCGTCTGATGGATATTGGATGCTACAGAGGTATCCGCCACAGAGCTGGTTTACCTTTAAGAGGTCAGAGAACTAAAAACAACTCCAGAACCAGAAAAGGAAGAAGAAAAACAGTTGCTAACAAGAAAAAAGCAACTAAATAGTAAGTAGTATGGCAAAGAAAGCAAATCAAAAGGCCGGTAAAACTCAGAAGAAACGTAAAGT
>JBFGDP010000100.1:0-8658 GCA_041580575.1 Christiangramia sp. | reverse complement strand
TTCTGCATACATTAGGTAAGCATCTGCCAGACGGAACATCGGGAAATCTGTATCAGGAAAATCTCCTGTTGGATCTGATCCTGCGTTTCCATTTACATCTACATTCTTGAATTTTGTAACCGCATAACCATCAGTAAAGCTGGAGATATCATTGATCTCCTTTGTTTGTCCATTAGTAAAGAACATCGCTCTGTTGTCCTCAGCCTCTTCGATTGGATCGTCATTATCATCCAAGAATTTATTCACCAGGGCAGAGGTGGTTCTTAATCCGGCCCATCCACCGTTGATTCCAAAATCATCTGGATCCATATCACCACCAACGGCCGCATGGATGATAAAGGTCATACCTCCATAAGCCTGAGTATTGATTCCATCAAAGGTAATCGGGAAAATAATCTCATTTTGAGCTCCGTTCGTATCGTTATCTGCAAGGAAAAGTTTCTGGTAATCATCTACCAGGCTGTAATTTGCATTGATAACCTTATTGGTATAGGTAACTACATCACTATACCTGGAAGTTCCGCTATATTTTTCTGCATTTAGATAAAGCTTAGAAATAAGCATCCAGGCAGCTCCCTGGTCTGCACGGCCATATTCATTAGCACCCGGAGCAGGAAGTATGCTTTCTATCGCAAGTAATTCACTTTCCAAATAGCTGAATAATTCAGCACTGCTAATCTGTCTCGGTAAGAATGCGCCAACAGCATCATCTTCAGTTACAAAAGGAGGATTTCCAAAAAGGTCAAGGGCATGCCAGTAACTTAAAGCTCTAAGGAATCTTGCCTCGGCTCTGAAAGTTTCGATCTGGGTTCTTAAACCTGAGTCAACTCCACGGGAATCCAGTCTTTCTGGAGTGGTTTGTCTAAGAAACTCATTAGATTGAGCTATTTGATACATGATTCTTGAATACATGGTTCTAATAAACTCGTTTCCAGAAGTCCAGTTCTGGGAGTGAAGGTCCTTTATGGTACCGTCATTCCAGCCAATTACAGCTTCATCTGTAGTTAATTCCTGCATCTTCCAGTACAATCTAAGGTACTGCGAGAAACCTTCGTCTAAACCGGAAAGGTCTGGATCACCGGCGGGACCATCTTGTCCGCTAATTGCGAAACCTGCATAAAGCTTTGCCAGAAACTGCTTGTAAGCTTCGGGATCATCAAAAGCTGATGCAGCCGTCTCCCGATTATCTTCCGGTTGAAGATCTAATTCACTTTCACAAGACCATAACAGAGTCATGCTGAAGAAAACCAGGAAAATTGATTTTATCTTATTGAACATAGTCTAAATTATTTTCTATTTATTATTAAAATGATAGGTTGAATCCAAGGACGAATCTTCTTGATCTTGGGTAGAAATTATTGTCTATTCCACCAAATACTTCAGGATCTAAACCTTCGTAATTTGTAATGGTTAGAACATTCGTTGCGGTTAAGGACGCTCTGAAATCTACCTTCTCTCCCGGCACGGTATAACCTATACTTATGTTATCTAATTTAACGAAATCTGCGGCTTCCAGGTAATAATCTGAGAAGAATTGACTGTTCTCAAATCCGGTTTCCAGCACATTTGAATTGAAGTTAGAATAGTAGCTGGATGGAGTATTTGTTCCTGCCTCTACAAACCCGTTAGAAGACTGGGTATTATTATAAATATAATTTCCAAAACTTCCTCTGAAAGTAAAGCTGAAATCCAGGTTCTTATAATTCATGGTGTTGGTAAGACCCATGAAATAATCTGGAGTAGCCTTCTTATATGGCTGCCTGTCTGATTCTGTGATCTGGTTATCTCCATTCACATCTACATAAGCTCCTTCAATTGGCTGACCCTGCTCATTGTATACCTGGCGGAAAACAAAGAAGGTCGTTGGATCATAATCCTCTTTCCAGATCTGGATAGTATTACCAACACCTCCACTAATGCCTCCCTGAGGAATAAAGAAATTTGGATCATCACCTAAAGTAAGTTTAGTGATCTCTCTGTCCTGGAAGGTAATATTGTAATTAAGGGTCCAGTTAAAATCTTCAGACCTGGCGATATCACCACTAAGTCCTATTTCCACACCACGGCTTACGGTAGTTCCTACGTTGGTTAATAATTGATCTGAAAGGTTAGCTCCTGCTGGAACCGGTACTGTTGCGATAAGGTCTTCGGTTTCACGGTAGTACACGTCTACAGATCCGCTTAACCTATTGTTGTAGAAACCAAAATCCACCCCGGCGTTATAGTTGATAAGACTTTCCCATTTAAGGTTCTCATCATATTCTTCTGGTCTTAATGTTGGAACAAAAGTAGAACCAAACTGGTATCTGGCTCCTCCCTGGCTTGGTGTATATAAACCAAGGTATCCATAGTTTCTGCCAATCTCGTAGTTACCGGTTTCCCCGTATCCACCACGAAGTTTCAGTTCTGATATCACTTCAGAATCTGCAAGGAAATCTTCATTATGAAGTTTCCAACCTATCGATGCAGCCGGGAAATATCCCCATCTGTTCTGAGGAGCAACTCTGGAAGATCCATCTGCACGGATACTGGCAGAAATAAGGTATTTATCATTCAGGTCAAAACTGGCACGTGCAAAATATGATTCGAGAGTGTTCCTGTTAATATCACGCGGAAAGTCAAAAATCTGATCCTGCTCTGTACCTACCACATCAGAGAATGAGTAGAATTCCTGGTAGGCGTGACCAGCCGTTAAGTCAACTTCTGTACCGTTCAGAAAATCGAATTCTTTTTGATAATTTAAATAGGTATCCAGAAGAAGACTTCTGTTGATGTTCTCATAATCGCTGAACTGATTGATGTTTGAAATATTCGCGGCAGATGTTAATGGACGGAAAGTTCCTCCGCTAGCTTCGGCATAATCAAAACCTGCATTCACAACAGCCTTAAGTTCAGGTAAAAAATGGAATTTATATTCCGCATTTAAATTGGTGATAGATCTTCTGGTTTGGTTATCGTCTTCGTAAAGATCTAAAAGGGCTACAGGGTTCCTGGTCGCAAGATTTTGCTGGGTGATCTCCCCGCCAGACATCCTGGTGAATTCAAAGTACCCGCCAAAAGGACTGGCCGGGTCGAAAACCGGCTGGGTAGGATCAAAAGCCACGGCAGCTCCAATTGCTCCCTGGTCTGCGAATTTGTTTTTGTCCAGGCTATTTTTAGAAGTCAGGGATAACTTTAAGTGGTTATCAAACAGATCCTGATTCAATGCAAGGTTGAAAGCATTTCTTTCATAATAATCTCCATCAAGCACTCCAGTTTCAGCAGTATGGTTAAAGTTTGCGCGGTAGTAAAAATTACCAATACCCTGAGTTGCAGTAAAGTTATGGATAGCTCCAACAGAAGTTTTATAGATCTCATCCTGCCAGTCTGTATCAGCATTACCCAGTAAAGAAGGGTCTGTTCCGGGAGTACTCTCTATTAAATTTCTGAATTCGTCTGCATTTAGTACATCTACCTTGTCCAGAATGTTACCTACAGAAGCTTTAACATCATAGGTAAATTGAAATGGTGAATCTTTCTTACCTTTTTTGGTGGTAATAAGGATAACACCATTGGAAGCTCTGGATCCATAAATCGAAGTCGCTGCAGCATCCTTTAAGATGGTGAAATCTTCTATTTCATTTGGGTTGATCGAGTTTAAAGCGTTTCTGGAACCGGCAACACCTCTTTGGTCTAACGGCACTCCATCTACCACGATAAGTGGATCATTCGAGGCACTTAGGGAAGCACCACCACGAATACGAATAGTTCCTCCCTGTCCCGGGGCTCCACCACCAGGGGTAATCTGTACCCCGGCAGATTTACCTGCAATAAGTTGTTCTGGAGCGACTACTGCTCCCTGGTTAAATTCTCCGGCCGAGATTTTCTCTACAGAACCGGTAGCATCTTGTTGAGAAGTGGCTCCATAACCAATAAGCACTACTTCATCAAGTGTACCCAGGTCCTCGTCCATCAATACGTCGATAGTGCTTTGTCCCTGGTAGGGAAATTCCTGAGTTACAAAACCAAGGAAGGAAAATATCAATATATCTTCATTGGCTACATTTTGGATGGTATAATTACCATCAAAATCTGTAACAGTACCATTTGTGGTACCCTTTACAATTACGTTCACTCCCGGTATTGGCATACCCGTGGCACTTTCATTCACGGTACCGCTAACGGTGTTTTGGGCAAAAAAGCTCATTGGCAGCATGAACAGCAAAAACAATGTGCTTTTAATTAAAGTTCTCATAAATTTTCTATTGGTTTTACTAAAAATTAACCTTATACTTTTACTTCCTGAGGTTAAATGTATAGAAATTCCTCAGTAATGATGAGGGATTTAGAAGCGCAACAACTACGAAAACGTTTTCGTGTTGAAAACTTTTCGTACTTAAGGTATTAATAACAGAAATATGGTAAATTTGGATTATTGAAATTTAAAGCTTGCCCTAATTCCGAATATCACATTTAAATGAAGCCGAAACTTACCCTGAAGAAAATTGCGAAAGAATTAGATGTGTCCATTTCCACGGTTTCCAAAGCCCTGCGAGATAGTCCTGAAATAGGCGAAGAAACACGTGAGAAGATCAAGGCATTCGCCAAACACTATAATTACAAACCAAACAACATAGCTCTTAGTCTTAAAAACCGTAAGACCAAGACCATCGGGATCATTATTCCAGAAATCGTGCATCATTTCTTTACTACGGTAATTAGCGGGGTAGAGAAGGTGGCGAATGAAATGGGTTATAATGTGCTGGTATGCCTGTCTGATAATTCATTTGATAAAGAGGTTCTTAATATGGAGATGCTGGCAAATGGGAGTACAGATGGCTTTATTCTTTCCCTGGCGAAAGAAACCATGCAGAAAGGTGATTATCACCATTTACAGGAAGCTATTAATCAAGGTATGCCTTTAGTATTGTTCGACAGGGTGGTTGAAAATATAGCCTGTGATAAGGTCATTATAGATGACGTCACCGGGGGGAAGAAAGCCGTACAGTATTTAATTGATATAGGATGTAAAAAAATCGCACTTATCTCTACGGTAGACTATGTGAGTGTGGGGAAATTACGCACCAAGGGCTACAAAGAGGCTCTGGAAGAAAATGGTTTTACTTTCGATGAAGATCTGGTTTTAAAGATCGAGGAAATGGAAGATTCTGAAGCCGAGATCATGGAGTTTCTTCAAAAGAGAGAGGTGGATGGTGTTTTTGCTGTAAACGAACATTTTGCAATATCGGCCATTAAAACCCTGCACGAGAATGGTAAAAAAGTGCCCGATGATGTTTCTGTTATTGGGTTTACAGATGGAGAACTTTCCAAACGCTTTATACCGGGGCTTACTACGGTGAGCCAGCACGGGATGAGAATAGGCGAGGAATCTGCCCGTCTATTGATCGAAAAACTTGAGAGAACACCTACAGAAGAAGATTACTATAAAACTATTATTGTGGAAACCGGGTTGGTGATTCGTAACTCAACAAAATCAAAGAAATAAGCCCGACGTTTTAAAATTTATATATATTTGCCCCAATTGAAATTTATCAGAACTTATATTTTTACTTCCTACCTTGTTTAAGTTTTGATAAGTCTTTGAGCTTATCGTGATTAATTAAAACTACGATATGCATAAACGTACCTTAAGTTTCTGGGAGATCTGGAATATGAGTTTCGGTTTTCTCGGGATTCAGTTTGGATTCGCTCTGCAAAATGCCAATACCTCAAGAATTTTTGAAACTCTGGGAGCCAGTGTGGAAGAGATCCCTATTTTATGGATCGCAGCGCCGGTTACCGGTCTCGTGGTACAACCTATTGTAGGTTATTTTAGTGATCGCACCTGGACCAGGCTAGGGAGGCGAAGACCCTATTTCTTAATTGGGGCAATCTTATCATCAATAGCTTTATTTATAATGCCAAATTCTCCCACCTTATGGGTGGCAGCAGGTACTTTATGGATCATGGATGCATCCATAAATATTTCTATGGAGCCGTTTCGCGCATTTGTGGGAGATAATCTACCAGACAGGCAACGTACATTAGGTTTTGCCATGCAAAGCTTCTTTATTGGTGTTGGTGCCGTTGTAGGTTCGCTACTTCCTTATATGTTTACCAATTGGTTTGGCATAAGTAATACAGCTGCAGAAGGTGTTATTCCAGATTCGGTTAAGTGGTCTTTTTATGTAGGAGGTATTGTTTTTTTCCTGGCGGTATTATGGACGGTCATAAGATCCAGGGAGTATTCACCTGAACAACTTGCAGCCTTCGAAAAGGAGAAAATGAAGGATAAGCCGGCAAGAGTGGAAGTGATAGACAAAACAAAGAATATTAATAGTCAGTTTGTTTCGGGCGCTGTAATGGCGGTCATCGGGGCCGTAGTGTCAAGTATAATTTACCTGAATGATCTCACCAAGGAATTATACATTCTATTTGTAGGCCTTATAATTGCCGGGGTCCTATTTATGATAGTTTCCAATCTTCGAAAAAAGGAGGTCAAAAATGGTTTCACGGTGATCATTACAGATATGTTGAATATGCCACCGGCGATGAAACAGCTCGCCTGGGTACAATTCTTCTCATGGTTTGCGCTATTTTCAATGTGGATCTACACAACTCCTGCCGTTACAGGCCATGTTTTTGGAACAAATGATACTACCTCTGAGCTATACAACGATGCGGCAGACTGGGTTACCGTTATGTTTACGGTATATAATGGAGTGGCAGCGGCCGTCGCCTTTTTATTACCTGTACTTGCCAGGAAAACCAGTAATAAGGTAACCCATATGATTGCTCTAACCCTGGGAGGATTGGGGTTGATCTCGGTATATTTTCTTGGTGATAAAACAGGTCTTTTATTGGCCATGATTGGCGTAGGTGTGGCCTGGGCGAGTATATTGTCTATCCCTTATGCCATGCTCTCAGGTGCACTGCCATCAGCTAAAATGGGTTATTATATGGGGGTGTTCAACTTTTTTATAGTGATACCTCAAATTGTCGCAGCCACCATTCTGGGATTTCTGGTGAAAGAACTTTTTAATGGAGAACCTATCTATGCTTTGATCGTAGGGGGTTGCGCCATGATATTATCTGGACTCCTGACCTTAAGGGTTCAAACAAACAAAAGAATAAATATAGATGAATAGTCAAAAAGCATTCATATTCGATCTGGATGGAGTGATAGTAGATACCGCAAAATTTCATTTTTTGGCCTGGCGCAAGCTGGCCAATGATCTGGGTTTCGATTTTACTGAAGAACAGAATGAGCAATTGAAAGGTGTAAGCCGGGTGGAATCACTAAAACGAATTCTGGAATGGGGTAATATGGAATTGGGTGAAGAGGAATTTCAGCGACAAATGGCGAGGAAAAATGAAAATTATTTATCTTATGTAGATAAAATGGATGCCAGCGAGATCCTTCCGGGAGTTTGTAAGGTGTTGGATTACCTTACAGAACATAAAATTCCTTTTGCTCTGGGTTCTGCCAGTAAGAATGCCAGGCCAATATTAAAGAAAATAGATCTGTATGATAAATTTGATGCAATCGTAGATGGTACAGATGTAAGTAAAGCCAAACCAGATCCTGAAGTTTTTCTGATCGCGGCAGAAAAATTGAAGGCCAAACCGCAGGATTGTGTGGTATTTGAAGATTCGGTAGCCGGCATACAGGCTGCCAATATCGGGAATATGACAAGTGTGGGAATTGGGGATGATACCGTACTGAGTGAAGCAGCATATATATTTCCTGATTTCACTGAGATTAAAATAGAGTTTATAGAAAATTTATTGAGAAAAGAGAACTAATGAATCAAGATTATATTAAAGCAGACGCGTGGTCTATTATAGAGGAAGGATTTGATGCAGAACGTGTGAAATCTTCAGAAAGTCTTTTCAGTATTGGTAATGGCGCCATGGGTCAAAGGGCAAATTTCGAAGAACATTACTCGGGACCAAGTTTCCAGGGAAGTTATATAGGCGGAGTGTTTTACCCTGATAAGACCAAAGTTGGCTGGTGGAAGAATGGATATCCGGAGTATTTTGCCAAAGTTCTAAATGCTCCTAACTGGATAGGGATCAATGTTTATGTGAATAATGTGGCCCTGGATCTACATACTTGTGAGAAAGTGAGTGATTTCAGAAGGGAATTGAATATGCAAGAAGGCTATCTGGCCCGAACTTTTGAGGCAACCCTATCCAATGGGGTCGAAATTGAGGTGAAAGCTCTGAGATTTCTGTCTATAGTAGATGATGAACTGGGAGCCATAAAATATGAAGTGACCCCTTTAAATACAGAGGCGACCATTCGTTTCGAACCTTATCTTGATGGAAGTATTACTAATACCGATGCTAACTGGGAAGAAAGGTTCTGGAAAACACTGGAAGTAAAAGCAGAATCTGGGAGAGGATTCATAGTATCTAAAACTCTTAAAACAGAATTTCATGTAGGTACCTATATGCAATCTGAAATTTATAAGGATGGAAAAACTATAGACATTATGCCTGAAGTAAATTCAGGTGAAGATAATGTATCCTTTAATTATACTGTGGAGGCGAAAATGGGAGAGACTGCCGGCATCAATAAATATGCTGGTTATGTGACAGATATGAATCATAAAAGGTCAGACCTGGTACAGGCTGCCAACCTTGTATTAGATAAGGCTGTTAAAAAAGGTTTTG
>JBFGDP010000099.1:0-8734 GCA_041580575.1 Christiangramia sp. | reverse complement strand
TTTGAAGAACACTGCGCTCGAGGTATAGAAGCCAACGAGAAAAGGATCAAAGAACATTTGAATAACTCCCTAATGCTCGTTACCGCTTTAAATACTAAAATAGGGTATTACAAGGCAGCCGAAATTGCCAATACCGCTCATAAGAACGGCACTACCTTAAAGGAAGAAGCAGTTAATCTGGGGTATGTCACTAAAGAACAATTTGATGAGTGGGTTGACCCTAAAGATATGATTGGAAATTCATAAGAGGTATTTTGCCTGTTCATCAAAAAAAAACCCGCATTATTGCGGGTTTTTTTTATACATAAACGGTCTCTTATTCTTCTACTTCTTGGCGAAATACTTCTGAAATTTCCAGTAGGATAAAGCACCTAGAATTGCTACCACAGCGATGGAATAATACACAAAGCTAGGGGTAATCACTTTATCTCCACTAGCGTAAGAATGTAAACCACTTAAATAGAAATTCACTCCAAAATAGGTCATCATAATACTGGCAAAAGCAATGATCGCCATTAGATTGAAGAACCAGCGGCTCCTGAGTCCGGGAACTAATCTCATATGTATCACGAATGCGTAGACGAAAATACTAATAAGAGCCCAGGTTTCTTTTGGGTCCCAGCCCCAATATCTACCCCAGCTTTCATTTGCCCACTGCCCTCCAAGGAAGTTACCAATGGTAAGCATTACTAAACCAACAGTTAGTGCCATTTCTGTGATCACCGTGATCTCGTGAATATTGATCTCCATTTTCTTACGGTTCTTGTCATTGGTAAGGATCATAAGAATCAATGCTACTGCTCCTAAAATCATACCCAAAGTAAAGGGACCATAGCTACCTACAATTACAGATACGTGGATCATTAACCAATAGGAGTTTAAAACCGGCTGCAGGTTGGCAATTGCAGGATCCATCCAGTTCCAGTGAGCGATCATAAGTATCATCGATGCGACAAAGGCTGTCGATGCGATGGTAAGATTAGATTTTCTCCCGAAAGCCAGGCCAAAGAACATGGTTGCCCAGGCCACATAGATCATAGATTCATAAGCATCACTCCACGGAGCATGACCAGAGATATACCACCTGGCTGCCAATCCTGCAGTGTGAATAATGAATAAAATGATTATTGAAACTGCCCCCACTGTGATTAGACCCTTAATGATTTTATTATCCTTAAAGATCTGGATGATCACGAACAATAACATTAGCAAGCCCGCAAGCATATACATCCAGAAAAGATTTCTGAAAACATCGTATTTATTGTAAAGAATTTCAGCATCGACCTTTTCTTCTGAAGGCATCACTTCACTACCAAATTTGGCCTGGTAGCTTTTGATACTTTCAAGATATTGCTCAGCTTTTTCATAATCTCCGGTTTCCCTGGCCGTTCTTAAAGCATTCATATATAAGGGTAGGATCTGCTGGGTGTATACAGAATCCATTCCCTTAAGATTTGCCTCCCCTACTTCTGGGTAGGAAACCCACTCATTATTATCGTCTTCGGGAATCGGGAAAATCTTCAGGACTTTACCCTGCACAGCCTGGTAAAGCAAGTTTACTTTTTTATCGGTTTCGATGAAATCCTTCTGAAATTGATTAGGAACCGCCGCTTTATACGCGCTTTCCAGCACCGGGGATAACTTATAATTACCTCTCTCGTCAAAGAAATCGGTAAGAGCCAGGTATTTCCTGCCTTCTTCTACCCCAAGTATATTGTGCAGACTGTCATTTTGTTTCTTTACATAGATCATTGGTGCCTGGTACCAGAATACAGGATTTTCTGTGATCGACACCAGAACCTGGTCTGAACTTAGTCCTGCATATTCATCCTTTTTACTAAGTTTCCTTAATAACTCAGAAGAATAGGTATTAGCAGGTTTCATACGGCCGCCGGCATCCTGTATGATCAATCTTCCAAATTTAGCTGCATGCTCTGCACTCACCGCGTTCGTCCTGATAATACTATCTATTTGAGATTTATTGGTATCAGAATGAGCATGATCATCTTCCTGGGCATGGGCGCCAAAAATTGCTGCAACCAGAAGCAGCAAGGTCGCCAGGGACTTCTTTCTTTCTTTTATTTTTTCAAGCATTTTTTCTAAATGGCCAAACCTTGAATTTTTATCAAACAGGATCCACATTAAACCGAAGTATAATAGAAAATATCCGATGTAAGTCGTCCAGGTGCCCCAGAAATCATGGTTCACAGAAAGTATAGTTCCCTTTTCATCCGGATGAAAACTTGATTGAAAAAACCGGTAACCTTCATGGTCCAGCACATGGTTCATATAAATATCATAGGGTTGTGGTTCCTGGCCATCCTCAATGATCTCAACCTTACTTTTAAAGGACGCATAACCCGGAGTAGCCCGGTCTGCCGTACCGGGATATTTTTCCGCAATAAAATCATTAAGTTTCAAGGCGAATGGAAGCTCTTTCTCTATGGATCCATAATTAAGGAAGATCTCTAATCCAGCTAAATTCACCTGCACCGGATCTGCCACAATACCCTGACCTCCTAATAACGTTACCGTTTCAGATTCTCCGCCAGAAGAGACATTAATGGTTACAGCGTCCATATCATCCTTATTTTTTGGCTTGGTAGGTACAATATCATACTCCCCTTTAATAACCGGTTCCGGGATTACAAATTGCATATTGCCAAGGTTGTAAAGCGACCTAAGCATCAAAGTTTGCGTGGTATCTTTAAGTAATTCTCCTTGTTTTTGATCGGCCATTCTCATATAAGTTCCCTCAAAAGGAGAATCTATGAGATATTCGCCGTCTTTGGTAACGCTTATGTTTATTGCTCCGTCCTGTGGTCTGTTAAGGGTAAAAAGTGTGTTATGGATATTACTTACTTCTCCTTCTTTAAGATAATGGTCATGACGATCACCGTCACCGGCTTCTACGATCTTTAAATAATTGTCACCATCTTCTGTAGGCACCAAAGCCTCTTCAGCTCCATGTATAAAATTGGTCACCTGGAAAGTTACGGGCTGACCATTAAAATCTGTATTCAGAGTGTAATCATTCTCAACTTCAGGCCCAAATAGCACATCTTCCTGTAAAACTCGTCTCCTGGGTTCGCCGTCGATCTCTCCATCTATAAAGAAGGTGAGATAAGACTCCTGGGTCATAAAGACATCTGTGGTTTCACCTTCCCTAATGGGCATAATACCTTCGTAACTAATATACCGGGTAATAAATGCACCTATCAGAATGAGAATAAACGAGAGGTGTAGCAATAAGGTACTCCATTTTTCTTTTTTATAAAGCTGATATCTTTTAATGTTCCCTATAAAATTAATGAGCAGGAAGAGCATAATACCTTCAAACCACCAGGTTTCATAAATAAGAATTCGTGCGGTTTCTATACTATACCAACTTTCTATGAACGTCCCCATGGCCATGGCGATCGCAAAAATTATAAATAAAACGGCCATTATACGGGTAGAAAAAAGGATTGAGGCTATTTTTTTCTGCATGGAAAAAGTGTCATTTTAACGGCTGCAAATTTAACGATTTATTATCAGTTTTTAAGACTAAACACAATTCATTCCTATATGGACAAATGTTAATTTCACACGCTTAAAAATTTTGGTATTTTAGCCCCATGATTAAGGTGGTTATTATTGGAGCCGGGAACGTCGCTGCTCATCTATACTGGAGTATATCCAGGGCTGAAAAGGCTGAAGTCATACAGGTCTATAACCGCAATAGAGATCACCTTGAATTTTTGAAAGATCCAGCAATGGGAATTTCAGACCTCAGCCAGCTGAAGCAGGCAGAACTATATATTATTGCCATCAACGATGAGGCGATCCCGGGAGTAGCCGACCAACTTAAAGTTTCTTCGGGACTTGTAGCCCATACCTCGGGAAGCGTGGATATGGCTGCTCTTCAGGATTATGAAAATTATGGCGTTTTTTATCCCTTACAAACATTTTCAAAAAGCAAGCCCGTAGACTTTTCTGAGGTGCCGGTATGCCTTGAGGCCAATTCACCTGAGAATCTTGACTTTCTAAAAAAGCTGGCCCTGATGATCAGCAATAAAGTGTTTGAAGTAAATTCTGAACAACGCAGGGCCCTTCATCTTTCAGCAGTTTTTGTAAATAATTTTAGTAATCATCTTTTTGCAATTGCGCAGGAATACTGCAATAAAAATGAACTGCCTTTCGATATCCTTCGGCCTCTAATTAAAGAAACTGTTGCGAAGATCGAAATTCTGGAACCATTTTCGGCGCAGACCGGGCCTGCAATAAGAAATGACCATAAAACCATCCAGGCACATTTGCAGATGCTGGATGAGAACACCCAAAAAATATATTCTATTCTAACAGATTCGATACAGAAATTACATGGAAAAAAGCTATAAAGAACATCTCAACCAGATCAAAACCTTTGTGTTTGATGTAGACGGGGTCCTCACTGATGGTAATATACAGATCTCTACTAAAGGGGAGCTATTAAGAACCATGAACACTAAAGATGGTTACGCCATGAAAATGGCTCATAATGCTGGCTACACAGTTTGCATTATAAGTGGCGGTAAAAACGAAGGGGTTCGTGCAAGGTTACGAGGACTTGGTATTACAGATATCTATCTGGGCGTGAGCGATAAGGTGGAACAGATGGATGAGTTTTTCGATATATATAATATTAAGCCTGAAGAAGTATTATACATGGGCGATGACATCCCCGATTATTACCCAATGAAACTTGTAGGGCTACCTTGTTGCCCTCAGGATGCCGTTCCAGAGGTGAAGGAAGTATCGTTATATGTTTCTCATAAAAAAGGAGGAGAAGGATGCGTGAGAGATGTAATCGAGCAAGTCATGAAAGTTCAGGGTAAGTGGATGGATAAAATATCCTAGATCTATGCTGAGCTACCTTAAACTTATTAGAGCGGGGAATTTGATCTTTATCGCTCTAACAATGTATCTTATTAAATATGGCCTCTTTGAACCTTTTGGAGTTGATATCACTTTAAATCTTTTGGGTTTTACTTTACTCGTCCTGGCGGTTGTAAGTGTTGCTGCCGGCGGTTATGTGATCAATGATATTTTTGACGTCCCTGCAGACCTTAAAAATAAACCGGAACGAACTTTCATCAACAGGAAAATTTCTGAAAAGTCGGCATACCGACTTTTCTTTATACTGAATATAGTCGGGGTTGGACTGGGTTTTTATCTTTCAAATATGATTGGAAGACCCGGATTCTCGGCTTTCTTCATATTCGGATCTGCCATACTATATCTTTACAACTCCCAATTCCAGCAGACTATCCTGGTTGGAAATATCCTGGTAAGCCTAATTGTGGGACTTATTCCCATCGGGGTGGGTCTTTATGACCTTTTACCGGCAATTACCCCTCAAAACCAACAGACCCAGTCCACTATTTTTTCCATATTAATAGATTATTCCATATTCGCCTTTTTGATCAACCTCATCAGGGAGATCGTGAAAGACCAGCAGGATATTAATGGTGATTATAATGCCGGTTATAGAACATTACCTATAGTATTGGGAAAAACTCGAACCAACAAGGCACTCTTTATCGCCGGTCTACTGCCCCTGGCATTTTTGATCTTTTATATCTATCAGTATCTTTTTGAACATATTAGTGCAGTACTGTATAGCCTCTTTCTACTGGTAGCTCCCCTGCTCTTTTTCCAGGTTAACATCTGGAGTGCTAAAAGAAAAGAAGAGTATGCCCGATTAAGTATGCTGCTGAAGGTAGTGCTGCTTTTTGGTTTTATTTCTATTGGTTTACTTCAATTCATATTATTATAATATTATGCTGAAAGATTTACTTAAAGATCGCGAAATAATACTGGCCTCAGGCTCGCCAAGGAGACACAAGTTTTTTCAGGATCTTGATATTCCTGTAACCATAGATGTAAGACCTGTGGAAGAAATATTTCCGGAGCACTTAAAAAAAGAAGAGATTACAGACTACTTGGCTGCCCTAAAAGCTGAAGCATTCAGTGACCTTAAGGAAAATCAGGTATTGATCACCAGCGACACCATTGTTTCAAATAACGGGCTCGCCCTGGGTAAACCAAAGGATCACCATGATGCGGTAACCATGATAAAATCACTTAGCGGTAAAGATCATGAGGTAATAACTTCGGTGTGTTTTACAACCTCCAATGCTCAAAAGATCCTTAATCATACTACCAGGGTTTATTTTTCAGAACTGAAAGATGAGGAGATTGAATATTACGTTAAAAATTATAAGCCTTTTGACAAGGCTGGTGGCTATGCGATCCAGGAATGGATTGGTTTGATTGGCATAGAAAAGATAGAAGGCAGTTATTTTAACGTCGTAGGTTTACCCACTCACCTGGTCTATAAAACCATTCGACAACTTTTGAATGAGGGAAATTTGTAACTTTAAGAAAAAATCATGTCCCGTCTGTATTACCTCCTGATGCTGATCCTTTTTTGCGCGTCCTGCAAGAATGCTGAAGAATCAGAAAAATCGCTTACCCTTTCAGATGAATTCAAATCGTATTGGTATTCGGGTGAAGCAGAGATCACTTCATATGAGCTGGAACAGGCCCGATACGGCGAGCTAAGAAATGGAAATGCGGTCCTGATCTATGTGACCGAAGATTTCCTTCCCGATGCGCAGGTAAAAGTAGATTCTCCTGATGCTAATAGCATTTCGATTCTAAAACTAAACGCTACAAAAAATTTCCTAACGGGAATATACCCTTATAGTATCATGCAGAGCACTTTCTATCCACTGGATGAGCATGACCATGCGCTCAAAGTTTCTGCCTCCATTCAGGAATGGTGCGGGCAGGTGTACATGCAGCTCAATAATCGCAGGAAA
This sequence comes from Christiangramia sp., assembly GCA_041580575.1. GTDB lineage: Bacteria > Bacteroidota > Bacteroidia > Flavobacteriales > Flavobacteriaceae > Christiangramia. The sequence continues at coordinate 1,889 of JBFGDP010000099.1, read as the reverse complement.
TATGAAATAAAAATTCATTCCTATTTTCAGGGAGAAGCAGATCAGGAATTGAATATAGAAAAAGTACCCCTGGAAAATGAGATCTGGAATATGCTAAGGATCGATCCAAATGATCTTCCGGTAGGGGAAATTGAAATGCTGCCTTCTTTCGAGTATCTCCGGTTAAGTCATAAGGAAGTACGTGCATATAAAGCCACCGGCGAATTTTACACCGTTGAAGATCTTAATATATATAGGTTACAGTATCCCGAACTAAACCGGGAACTTAAGATCTATTTTTCTAGAAGCTTTCCCTTTACCATCGAAAAATGGGAAGAATCCTACCCCTCCGGTTTCGGCAAAAATGAAAAAATGCTTACGACCAAAGCTGTGAAAAAGCAACGTATTAAAAGTGATTACTGGAGTAAGAATTCGAATAAAAATCTACCTTTGCGGGAACAATTAGAGTTAAATTAATGTACGAAATACTAACTTCCTACAAATATCAATTAGTGTACTCTCTTGCAGTACTCATCATTTTATTAGTTATTCAATTCGTATTGAAAAAAGCCGCTAATAAAGTTGGTAAAAGAGGTGAGATTAATATCACCAGGACGAGACTAATGTTTAAATACATTAATATTCTCATTTTGCTAATCGCCGCCTTTCTCCTCGCATTTGCCTGGGGAGTTGGTCTTGCAGACCTGTCATTGATATTTTCCTCTGTATTTGCGGTAATAGGGGTAGCCCTCTTTGCGATCTGGTCTATTCTTAGCAATATTACTTCGGGGATCATTATGTTCTTCTCCTTTCCTTATAAAATAGGTGATACCATTAGGATTCATGATAAGGATCTCCCTGTAGAGGCCGAAATAGAAGACATCAAAGCCTTTCATCTTCACCTGCGAACCAAAGAAGGAGAATTGATCACTTATCCCAATAACCTTATTTTACAGAAGGCCGTTTCCCTGGTAGGAACACCAAGAAGAAATGATGAAGGTAAAGATGCCTTGTAATAATTAAAAGAACCGCTAAATAAACTGATTGAAGGTTTGAAAGTTTTTATATTTGGTAAAACCCTTGATCTAATGCGGAAATTAATTTTTGCTATTTTTCTTTTTGGCTATTCTTTTTGCCAGGCACAGGCTCCTGAAAAATGGAGTTCGGCAGAGATTTACAGTCATATTAAAAAACTAAATTTTTTAGGTTCGGTTCTATATATCGCGGCTCATCCAGATGATGAAAACACCAGGCTTATTTCCTATTTCGCCAATGAAAAACATGCCCGAACTGCTTATTTGTCCCTCACCCGTGGTGATGGCGGGCAAAACCTAATTGGTCCCGAGTTGAGAGAACAACTTGGACTAATACGTACTCAGGAATTATTAGCCGCAAGACGAATTGATGGAGGCGAGCAATTCTTTACCCGGGCTAATGATTTTGGCTATTCCAAAACGCCTTCAGAAACCCTGGAAATCTGGAACAAAGAGGAAGTCTTAAGCGATGTTGTATGGATCATCAGAAAGTTCAGACCAGATGTGATCATTAATAGATTTGACCATCGAACACCCGGCAGCACACACGGCCACCATACCTCATCTGCCATTCTAAGTGTGGAAGCGTTCGACCTGGCTGGTTCAAATTCTGCTTATCCGGGGCAATTCGAATACGTGGAAACTTTTCAACCCTCAAGACTCTTCTTTAATACCTCTCCCTGGTTCTATGGAGGGGACGAGGCATTTCAGTCTGCAGACAAGTCTAATTTTATAAGTTTTGACACCGGAACTTATTTTCCGCTAAAAGGGCTTTCTAATCCAGAGATCGCCTCCCTGAGCAGAAGCCAGCATCGTTCGCAGGGATTTGGCAGTACCGGTAGTCGCGGTACCCAGAAAGAATATCTTGAACTTCTT
>JBFGDP010000098.1:0-8757 GCA_041580575.1 Christiangramia sp. | reverse complement strand
GCTATGATCATAGGGTGGTTAATGGAGCCCTTGGCGGACAGTTGGTGCAAAGAGTGGCTCAATATCTGGAAGGGTTCGATAAAAACCGTGAGATTTAAAACTAATGGGATTATAATAATAAAAAAGCTGTGGAATTTTTCTCAGCTTTTTTTGTTGCAAATTGTTAACGAAAAAATTGAGTAATTGCAGGGCAGGATAATTTTCACTGCCGGGATGTAAAAATGCTTTTCTTATTCAGGTTTTTACAGCCTGGGACTCTATGGCAACATTTTCATCGATTTTCCTGAATGCCATAGACCAGTTTTCAAATCGCCTTTTAGAAACATTGCCAGAAGCTAATTCGGCTAGCTCGTACTGCCTGGGATCTTTTTTGATCTTTTCAAAAAGATGATCTATTTGTGAAGCTTCACCTTCAATATATGGAAAAAAATGACCCTTATGATAAATCAATAGCCCTGTGACATTAATGCTGGAATTGTTCGCTCGGCAATTTGCTAACAGGGCTTCAAGGTTTGAGTCTTTAAGAACGTGAGATTGTTTGATGCGATAAGAAATATTCTTCAATCCATTTTAAGTTCTGATTATGATTTTAAATAAATTAAAATGAGTTTAAAGTAGGCCGGTATTGATGTTACTGATAGAACTTACCAGGTTTAACACGAGTTTTTTGTATTTAAAATTGACGAATCAGCCTATCTGTCCATGCTTAGATTATAGTATATTTGCCCTGAAATAAAATAAAACGCATGGAACTTAACCTAAGCAAACCTATTTGTTTTTTTGACCTGGAGACTACCGGTACCAATATATCTAAAGACAGGATAGTAGAAATTGCGGTACTTAAAATATTCCCCAACGGAAATAAAGAAAGTCATACCTGGTTGGTAAATCCAGAAAGGGAGATCCCTGCAGAAGTGGTTGCTATCCATGGAATTTCTAACGAAAAAGTAGCTAATGAGCCTACTTTTAAGCAACTGGCTTCAAAGATCCATGATCTTATCAAGGGTTGCGACCTGGGGGGGTATAATTCCAATCGCTTTGATATTCCCTTGCTTGTGGAGGAATTACTAAGAGCAGGAATAGATTTTGAAATGAAGAATGTGGTGGCGGTAGATGTACAGACTATTTTCCATAAAAAAGAACAACGTACTCTTTCTGCGGCTTACCAGTTCTATTGCGGAAAAGACCTTACCGATGCTCATAGTGCAGAAGCAGATACAGAGGCTACCTATGAAGTTTTAAAATCACAGCTGGATAAATATGAAGATCTTGAAAATGATATGAAGTGGCTGGCAGATTTTAGTTCCAGAAAAAAATTCGCCGATTTTGCCGGATTTATCAGCTATGATAAAAAAGGTAAAGAAGTTTTTGCTTTTGGGAAATATAAAGGCAAGCATGTAGAGCAGGTTCTGGAAGATGAACCGGGTTATTTTGGATGGATCCAGAATGCCGATTTTCCACTTTATACCAAAAAAGTACTTACTGCGATAAAACTTCGTAAACTTAACAATAAGTTGTCCTGATGAAGATCATTTGTGTTGGTCGTAATTATACCGATCATATAGCAGAATTAAAAAATGAGAAGCCAGAGGATCCGGTCCTTTTTCTAAAACCAGACACCTCCATTTTGTTAAAAAAGCAACCCTTTTTTATACCAGATTTTTCAAATGAGGTACATTATGAGGTAGAAGTTCTGGTTAAGATCAAAAAGATTGGAAAACACATTCAACCAAAATTCGCTCATAAATATTATGACGAAATAGGTCTGGGTATAGATTTTACCGCCAGGGATCTGCAGCAAAAGCTTAAGGATAAGGGACTGCCCTGGGAAAAAGCTAAAGCTTTTGACGGGGCGGCTGTAGTGCCAGATAATTGGTTGGATAAAAGGGGGTTAGGCGACGTCGATGATCTTGGTTTCAGGCTTGAAAAAAATGAACAGATCGTGCAACAGGGTAGTACGTCCCATATGTTGTGGAAAATTGATGAATTAATTGCTTATATTTCGACGTATTTTACCCTGAAGATCGGCGATATTATTTTCACCGGAACTCCGGCGGGAGTTGGAAAAGTGATGCCCGACGATCGCCTTACCGGGTTTTTGGAGGGTAACAAAATGTTTTCAATTAAAGTAAAATAAAGATATTAATGAGTAGCTATAATCTAGACGAAGTTAAGGAAATGGCTGGTGGAGATGAAGATTTCATGTTGGTTGTGGTGCAAACTTTCCTGGAAGAAATTCCGCCAGATGTGGCCGCATTGAATGAGGCTATTGGCAATGATAATCCTTCTTTAGCCTATCAGTTTGCTCATAAGATGAAACCTAATCTGCAGTTATTCGGCCTGAATTTAATGGACCAGATCCTTACTATAGAGGCATGGTCCAAGAATGGAAAGGGTAAGGATATGGTACCACAAGCCGCAGAGATAATCACTAAGAAAGTAGATGTGGCAGCCATTGCCCTCAAACGAGATTTTAATCTGGAATGAAGGCAGAGATAATCACAATCGGGGATGAAATTCTCATCGGTCAGATTGTTGATACCAATTCAGCATATATCTCCAAAGAGCTTAATAAGATAGGCGTAAGCGTTTACCAAATCACTTCCATCCAGGATGAGCGCGAACATATACTCCAGTCATTAAAGGAAGCTTCCCAACGAGCCGATATCATAATTATAACCGGGGGACTGGGTCCTACGAAAGATGATATTACCAAGAAATGTTTGTGTGAATATTTTGATGATGAACTCGTTCGCAATGATAAGGTGCTTAAACATATCGAGAATCTTTTTGAAAAATATATAGATACTCCCATTTCAGATCTCAACCGGGATCAGGCCTTATTGCCTTCAAAAGCTACAGCCCTGCATAATGAATATGGTACTGCCGCTGGAATGTGGTTTGAGTCCGACGGGAAAGTTTTTATATCCATGCCGGGAGTTCCTTACGAGATGCGTGGACTCATGGAAAATGAAATTATTCCACGCCTTATAAAAACTTATTCCAGACCGGTCATTATACATAAAACGGTAATTACTTATGGTCTGGGGGAAAGCGCTATAGCCGAAAAGATCGAATCATGGGAAGATAATCTGCCTGCTGAAATTAAACTGGCCTACTTACCTAATTTGGGTAGGGTAAGACTAAGGTTGAGCGCAAGAGGTACAAATGAAGATCATCTAAAAAGTATTTTAGACAGAGAGATAGAGGCTTTACATTTGATAATAGGGGATATAATCGCTGGGCTGGAAGATGATGATCCTATTGAGGTTGTTATTGGTAAAATGCTGGTAAGTAAGAACTGGACAATATCTATTGCTGAGAGTTGTACCGGAGGCAGGCTGGCAGCCAAATTCACTAAAGCTCCGGGATCCTCGGCCTCCTTCAGGGGTGGTGTGGTTTGTTATGCCACCCAGTCTAAAACTGACCTCTTAGGCGTGCCCGAGGAATTAATCAAGCAGCATTCTGTGGTAAGTGCCGAGGTAGCTGAAGCGATGGCAACAGGCGCAAAAATCAAATTTCATACAGATTTTGCCATTTCCACTACGGGCAATGCCGGGCCTAATAAAGGTGATAGCGATGCAGAGCTGGGGACTGTATTTATTGGAGTCGCAACACCTAAGGGTGTCGTGGCTCATGAGTTTAATTTTGGGAATCACCGGGAGAAGGTAATAGGGAAAGCGGTGAATAAAGCTCTGGAATTGATCCAGGCAAGTATCCTGAAAATGGGAGAGCATATTTGATTTACAGAACCTTATTTTTTAAAATTCACATATTGACTCGGTTTTCGCTTGATTTGTATGAATTAAAAATATTATTTTTGCAGCCGGAACGGTGCAAAGACAGGAGCTAAACGAGCGCAAAGGAGATTTGTTTTAAGTGTAAAATATTTTTTTTGAATTAGTTGCCTGTTAGGTAAAAAAATCGTTAATTTGCAGCCTGTTTTGAAATAACGAGAAAAGTATAGAGCAATGTCAAGAGTTTGTGAACTTACCGGGAAAAGAGCTATGGTTGGGAATAATGTTTCTCACGCCATGAATAAGACTAAACGTAAATTTAACGCCAACCTAGTTAAAAAACGTTTCTTTATTCCTGAAGAAGACAGATGGGTAACACTTAAAGTGTGTACATCTGCATTAAAAGATATCAATAAAAAAGGCATTTCTGCCGTAATTAAGGAAGCTAAAGCAAAAGGATTTCTTCAGAAATAATCCGTAGCGGCACCTAAAAATATTTCACAATGGCAAAGAAAGGTAACAGAGTTCAGGTAATTCTAGAATGTACAGAGCACAAAGCAACTGGACAACCAGGTACTTCAAGATATATTACAACAAAAAATAAGAAGAATACACCGGACAGAATGGAGTTGAAAAAATTCAATCCTATTCTTAAGAAAATGACGGTTCATAAAGAAATAAAATAATTGAGTCATGGCAAAGAAATCAGTAGCATCTATTCAAACAGGATCTAAAAGATTAACCAAAGCGATCAAAATGGTTAAATCTGAGAAAACCGGTGCCTACACATTTGTAGAAGCAATCATGGCTCCGGAAGAAGTTAACGACTTTTTGAAAAAATAAAGATCGTTCACAAACGATTTTAAATAATCTTTAAAAGCCGTCCTGGATTTGATCTGGACGGCTTTTTCTTTTTATGTATATTTATCGCCGCATTACTAGGGCGGTTAGCCTATAGTAGTTTAAAACCTGCCAAACAGAATGAGTTTATTTAAAAAGATATTTTCTAAAGAGAAAAAGGAAAATCTGGACAAGGGATTAGAAAAATCAAAGTCTAGTTTTTTCGATAAGATGAGTAAGGCCGTGGCCGGAAAATCTAAGGTAGATGATGAGGTACTTGACGATCTGGAAGATGTGCTGGTAAGTAGTGACGTTGGGGTGGCTACTACTATAAAGATCATCAACAGAATAGAAGAAAGAGTTGCTCGGGATAAATATTTGGGCACAGACGAATTGAATAAGATCCTCAGGGAAGAGATCGCTGCCCTGTTATCTGAAACAAATGATGGTGAAGATGCCGATATCCATGTTCCTGAAAACACCAAACCCTATGTGATCATGGTGGTTGGTGTGAATGGGGTAGGCAAAACCACAACTATCGGTAAACTGGCGCATCAATTTAAAAGTAAAGGTAAAAAAGTTGTTCTGGGAGCGGCAGACACCTTCAGGGCTGCAGCTATAGATCAATTACAGATCTGGGCAGAGAGAACAGATGTGCCAATTATAAAACAGAAAATGGGTAGTGACCCGGCTTCAGTTGCTTTTGATACCGTGCAAAGTGCGGTAAAAATGGATGCCGATGTGGTTCTAATAGATACCGCGGGTAGACTTCATAATAAGGTGAACCTTATGAAGGAGCTTACAAAGGTGAAAAGGGTGATGCAAAAGACCATTCCAGACGCCCCACACGAGGTTCTTCTGGTTCTGGATGGTTCTACCGGCCAGAATGCGTTTGAGCAGGCTAAACAGTTCACGGCTGCAACCGAAGTTACTTCCCTGGCCGTTACCAAACTTGATGGTACCGCAAAAGGTGGGGTAGTAATTGGGATTAGTGATCAATTTAAAATTCCTGTAAAATATATTGGCGTTGGAGAAGGGATTGAGGACCTGCAGGTATTCAATAAATACGAATTTGTAGATTCTTTCTTTAAATAGCCACATGAAAAAAACTTTAGTTCTTCTCGCTGCAGTTGCTTTATTCAGCTGTAAAAACGATAAACCTGATAATTTAGCTGAAACTGCTGAGGTTGAGTCTGATTCCACCAATATAGAAGAAATAGAGTTCAAACAGGTGGATTCAAAGATGATTAACAACGATAGTCTTTGGAAACCATTTGAAGCAGATCTTTCAGAATTTTCAACTGAGGTTTATGAAGAAGTAAAAGCCCTGGTTTTTGAAAAATCCATTCCCGAAATTCAGGAAGCTATCGCTGATGACAAGCTAACCTACGAGGAATTAGCTGTTTTCTATCTTACCAGGATCAGGGAATACGACAGAGAAAATGAACTATCTCTGAATTCTGTCATCTCATTGAATCCCAATCTCATTAAAGAAGCTCGTGAAAAAGATGAGCAGAAAGGACAGGTAAGTAACCATCATCCTATCTACGGGATTCCGGTACTTTTAAAGGATAATATTAATACGGTTGCCGTACCTACAACGGCAGGTTCTGTAGCGTTAAAGGATAATAAGACCGGAGATGCTTTTATCGCAGAGCGGTTAAAAGAGAATGGTGCCCTTATTCTGGGAAAAGCGAACCTTAGTGAATGGGCTAATTTCTTTTGCGAGGGATGTCCAAACGGTTTTTCAACCATGGGAGGACAGACTTTAAATCCTTACGGAAGAAAAATTCATGATACCGGCGGATCAAGCTCTGGAAGCGGGGTTGCGGTTGCCGCAAATCTTGCTCCTGTAGCAGTTGGATCTGAAACTTCAGGTTCCATACTATCTCCTTCTAGTTCAAATTCTGTAGTGGGTTTAAAACCAACTATCGGGGTCTTAAGCAGGGGAGGGATCGTACCAATTTCCAGTACCTTAGATACTCCGGGGCCAATCACCAGATCTGTGATAGATAACGCGATCCTGCTGGATGCAATGACAGGAGTAGACAAGGCAGATCCAGCTTCTGTAAGTGCAGGAAAACAAAATACTGTCTATTATGCAAATCTTGAAAAGGGGAATTTAAAGGGAAAACGTTTTGGCGCAATAAAGTCTTTAATGGAGGACACTCTCTATATTAGAGCGATTAATGACCTTAAAAATGCGGGAGCTGAAATCGTTGAATTCGAGGCTGAAGAAATAGATCTTCCAAATTTTCTAAGATTACTAAACCTGGATATGAAAAAAGATCTCCCGGCTTATTTAAAGAATTATGGGGGAGATGTTGCTTATAAAAATGTTCAGGACGTTGTAGCTTATAATGAAAAAGATTCTTTGAATCGCGCTCCTTACGGGCAGGCACTATTTTTTGGGATCATAAACGATTCGGCTACCGAAAAAGAATTTGCAGCCATCAAGGATACCCTGAAAAATAATGGAACCAGATTCTTCGAAAAACCTATGCAAGAACATAACCTGGATGCGGTTCTATCGATCAATAATTACCATGCCGGTTATGCCGCGGTGGCGAAATATCCCGCTATTACCGTTCCTATGGGATATACTGCTGAAAACAGACCTAAAGGATTGACCTTTATTGGAAAGCCTTTTTCTGAAGAGCAATTGCTTCAATTCGCATATATTTTCGAAAACACCACTAAAAGAAGAAAAACACCAGAAAATTATAATGAGTAATAACTCCCAAAGATATCTCGTTCTAATCTCCAAGATCATATTCTTCTATAGTATCTTCTATGTGATCATGAAGTTAATCGCCATGTTCCAGGGTGCCTGGGTGATCCCGAATCTTATTTTATCCCTGCCATACCTTGTTTTCGCTGTGGTTGGCGGTTTTATGGTAAAAAGAAACTCCTACCACTGGGCTTATGTTATTGCCGGTGCGATCCTTATAAGTATCGTACGTTACTATGAACAGGAGTGGATGCTTCAGCTGCACGAATATTTCTCTTAAGATCTTCAATGTAAAGACTTTCAGGTATATCTAATTTTAGATTGTATCTTTGCACCCGCTTTGGACATTCCTTCGGAAATGATCAAGGCTAAAAAGTATATAATTTTATGAGGACGAAGTCACTAAAAAAGAACAGGATCAACGTGGTAACCCTTGGTTGTAGTAAGAATGTTTACGATTCCGAGGTTTTGATGGGTCAGTTAAAGGCCAATAATAAAGACGTTGTACATGAAGAGGACGGAAATATTGTAGTGATAAATACCTGCGGATTTATAGATAATGCCAAGGAGCAATCTGTAAATACTATTCTTGAATTCGTTGAAAAAAAGCAACAGGGAGATGTAGATAAGGTTTTTGTAACCGGTTGTTTGAGCGAAAGATATAAGCCAGACCTGCAAAAAGAAATTCCTGATGTAGACCAGTATTTTGGTACTACAGAACTACCCGGACTTCTTGCGGCCCTGGAAGCAGATTACAAGCATGAGCTTATTGGGGAGCGTATGACCACGACTCCAAAGAACTACGCTTATTTAAAGATCGCTGAAGGTTGTGACCGTCCCTGCTCATTTTGTGCGATCCCGTTAATGCGTGGAGGACATAAATCTACACCTATTGAGAACCTGGTTACCGAAGCTGAGAAGCTTGCCGCTAATGGGGTAAAAGAATTGATATTAATTGCTCAGGATCTTACTTATTATGGTCTCGACCTATATAAAAAGCGAAATCTTGCCGAATTGCTTGAAAACCTGGTAAAGGTTGAAGGTATAGAATGGATAAGATTGCATTACGCGTTTCCAACCGGTTTCCCGATGGATGTACTGGAAGTGATGAAACGTGAACCTAAGGTTTGTAATTACCTGGACATCCCGCTTCAGCATATTTCAGATGATCTTCTAAAGTCTATGCGCCGTGGGACCACACATGAGAAAACTACCAAGCTTCTGAAGGAATTCAGGAAAACAGTTCCGGAAATGGCCATTAGGACCACCCTTATTGTTGGTTATCCGGGAGAAACTGAAGAACATTTCCAGGAGTTAAAAGAATGGGTAAAAGAGATGCGTTTTGAGCGCCTTGGTTGTTTTACCTATTCCCATGAGGAGAATACCCATGCTTATAATCTTGAGGATGATGTGCCACAGGATGTGAAGCAGGAAAGAGCTAACGAAATT
>JBFGDP010000097.1:0-8814 GCA_041580575.1 Christiangramia sp. | reverse complement strand
GCGTTGTCCTCGCCGTGATGCCCTGGAATTACCCTTTTTGGCAGGTCTTTAGATTTGCTGCACCAGCCTTGATGGCTGGTAATATCGGGGTCTTAAAACATGCCAGCAATGTGATGCGGTCTGCGAATAATATTCAAAAAGTATTTGAAAGAGCTGGTTTCCCCGATCACTGTTTTCAAAACCTGGTCTTGGGAAGCAGTAAAATAGAAGATATTATAAAAGACAGCAGGATAAAGGCCGTAACCCTTACCGGTAGTAAACCGGCCGGTGCTGCAGTTGCTTCTACCGCAAGCAGCGTGATCAAAAAATCTGTACTGGAATTAGGAGGTAGTAATGCGCTCGTGGTTTTTAAGGATGCAAATATTGCTGAAAGTGTAAGAACATGTGTTCAGGCGAGGTTTCAAAATACCGGGCAGAGTTGTATTGCTGGTAAGCGCCTTCTTCTACATGAGAGTATTGCAGATGAATTTTTGCAAGAATTCATTAAGGAGGTTAGAGAATTAAAAAGTGGAGACCCACTAGATGAGGATACCTTTATTGGAACCCTGGCGCGCGAAGATCTCGCGGAAGATCTTGAAAAACAGATCCAGGATTCTGTAAAAGCCGGGGCAGAGATCGTTCTGGGTGGAAACCGTGACCGTGCCTATATGGAGCCTACTGTGTTGACCGGGGTAACTCCAGAGATGAGCATGTTCAGGGAAGAAACTTTTGGTCCCGCGATAGGTGTTACCACTTTTAAAAAGGATGAAGAGGCCATAGACCTTGTAAATCGGTCAGACTTTGGACTAGGGGTTTCTATTTTTACCGAGGATATGAAATTTGCTCAAAAAATAGTCCCAGAATTTGATGATGGAGCGGTATTCGTGAATGAGTTGGTAAAGAGCGATCCCAGATTGCCATTTGGAGGTACTAAGATTTCAGGATATGGACGGGAACTGTCTGAGGATGGGATTCGAGAATTCGTGAATAAAAAGACCGTCTATTTTAAATAGAAAGATTTTGTTAATTCAAGGTAATGACATTTAAATATAAAATTTTATGAAAAGAAATATTTCTGTCACAGTAGATAGTGTTGTTTTCTGCAAAGTGAATAATACATTCAAAGTACTGTTGATTCAAAGAAAGAATGAGCCATTCAAAGAAATGTGGGCTTTACCCGGTGGGTTTGTAGAAGAAGGGGAAGACCTGGAGACGGCCGCAAAAAGAGAGTTGCTGGAAGAAACCGGAGTAGTAGTACAGTCGATGGAACAGGTTCAGGCCTTTGGTAAGCCTGGACGTGACCCCAGGGGGCATACTATTTCTATTGCCTTTCTAAGCCGGATCTTCGAGGAAGAAGAACTGGAACCTTCAGACGATGCTTTGGATGCAAAATGGATGCCCCTGGAAGACCTACTTGAGAACAAGTTAGCATTCGATCATGACGAGATCATTAATGTAGCTCAGCAATTTCTATAATATCTCCTTGGAAAAAATTGAATATTCTAAGATTAACAGGTCTATTTTTAGAATTCAATAATTCTAGGATTCTACTCTTGCCAGCAATATATTTCTATTTAAATTCGAAAATAAAAAATGAGATTTCATACTAGAAAATGGATCAAACCACAGGACCTTAATCCTAATGGCACCTTATTTGGCGGAAGGTTGCTGGAGTGGATAGACGAAGAATGTGCACTTTATAGTATCGTACAACTGGAGAATCCGAAGACGGTTACAAAATATATGAGCGAAATAGACTTTAAAAGTTCTGCTCATCAAGGGGATATTATTGAGATCGGGATTGAGGTTATTAAATTCGGGAAAGCATCGTTATCCTTAAAATGCGAGGTGCGAAATAAAATGACTCGCGAGACCATAATTACCATAGATAAGATCGTCATGGTGGGATTAGATAGTAACGGGAAACCAAAACCTCATGGCAAGACCCAGGTAGAATTCGTTAAGGATAGGCTTAAGTAGGTTTATTTTTCACCTTTTTCATCGGGGATCCATCTTAAAGGGATGTCCTTTTCACGCCCGTATAATTTGATTTCCTGAATATCTGCCGGCATATAGTATCCATTATCTTCCAGGGCTTCCTTTACGTTTCTAACAACATTTCCCTTGGTGATCATGGCCTGCATCCTGAAATCTTTAGTGTCTACCCAGAAAAACACCTTTAAATTAACCGTGCTGGTGGCTAGTTCATCTTCGATCACAAAATTTTGATGATCCTCATCTTCTATAACCATAGGATCTTTTTTTAGAGCTTCCATAACAGTTTGTTTTGCACCGTCTATATTATCTTCATAGGCAATACCAATTATGAAACTCCAGCGAAAGAATCCATCTTCGGTATAATTGGTCACAGGTTCTGTAAGCACATCACTATTCGGGATATAAACATCCTTCCCGTCAAAGGTTTTTAATTTGGTGTATCTAAATTCCAGCGCTTTAACTTTCCCGAAGTTATCGCCAATCTCAACGGTGTCATTTACATCAAACGGCCTGTTAAACGCCAGGATAATCCCGGCAATAAAATTTTCTCCTATATCTTTAAATGCGAAGCCTAGAACCACGGCACTGGCTCCGGCAGCGGTAAGAATTCCCGTGGCCAGGCCGCCCAGTCCAGCCGCTTTTAAAGCTAGCATAATGGCTGTAATAATCACAAGAAATCGTATCGCTTTACCTAAAAAGCGACTCATCAAAGGATCTGATGTTCTGGCAGAAATTCGTCTAGTAGAGAATTTACCCAGCCGTATACCAATTAGTACGCCCAGGATAATGATCAGGAGGGCCAGACCTATCCCGGGGAGTTGCTCAATAAAATTATAATAAAATTGCCGGAAGGCTTCAGTAATAGTTTCAGATTCTACGGTGCCAGATTGCTGCATACCAGGATTTTCCCTAAAAATAAAGATTCAGAAAAACAGATTATCCCAATAAAATGTTAGTATTTACTGATTACTCGAGCCATTCTGCCCTTTGTCAGCATTTTCCTGTTCTTCCTCCTGAATCTGTTCCTTGGCCTTTTTAATCTTTTCCTCTGGTGCCGGTTTTGGTTTTTGCTCTGCTGCCAATTCCGGTTGAAGATACAGCTTTGCATAGAACGGGAAATGATCTGATTTTACATCGCCCCCAACATTGATCTTTTCAACCCTGAATTCTTCTGAGACAAAGATATGATCGAGTGACCAGCGCATTATAGAACTTTGTGCATTAAATGTGTTATAGAAACTTCTTCCTTTTCTAACATCCAGTAATTCTCCAACCGACTGAAACATACTTGTTGTATTGGACCAGGCAACATCATTAAAATCTCCAATTACGATCACCGGGATATCTGAGTTCATAGCTTCCAGGGCGGTTTTCATCATTTCGGCATCCCTGTCTGAGGATGATGGATTATGCTGTGGCATTGGCGGGGTAGGATGAATGGCATGCAAACGAACCTTATCTCCAGACCTTAATACGATCTCTGTATGTATGGAAGGTATACTATCATCCACTACATACTTTACCCTGGGATCTAAAAGTTCAAGTTTAGAGTATAAGATCATACCATAGGTATTATCTAATGGAACTTCTACCTTATAGGGGTAATCTGGGCCTAAACCAGCCCTGAGGGCATTACTCCAGGTTGCATCGGTTTCTGTAAAAACCGCGACATCTGGATTTATCTTCTTCATTTCCTCAATTAAAAGACCGGTTTCTTTATTTTTCTGTAAAACATTAGAAGTTAATACAAGAAAGCCAGTTTCCTTATTTACCTCTGCAGTTGGTTCACCCACATCATAAGGAGCGAATGGAGTATAAGGGAAAACCTTTGCAGCCTGGAATACAAAGCACGCGAGTAGGACCCCAACAAAAGCATAATCCCTCCAGGATTTTATCTCGAACTTGAAGAAATAAGCAGCGATGGCTGTAAGTGTTAAGAGGGTTAACTGTATATGGGGATAATCAAACATCCTTATCCACCAAAAATCTGCGGCAATAAGTGGTATTAAAGTGATCACAACAGCAAGGATACCGAAGCCCTGTAGAAAAGGTTTTAATTTCATAATAGATTAATTAGGAGTCTGATTTCTTTTCCAGAAAATTGCGAATATCATCTCCCGATGGTGCCTCGAACAACATAAGATCGAAATAAGGTATGGCCGCTATTATATGGTCAAAAATATCTGCTGAAATATACTCAAAATTTTCCCAGCGCTTATCCTTACTGAAACAAAGCACTTCCAGAGGAATTCCGTTAGGAGTCGGGGCCAAATGTCGCACCATAAGATACATTTCTTTATGCACCGCCGAATGTTCGTGTAAATAGGAATCTACATATTTCCTAAAAACCCCAAGATTGGTTTGATTGCGACCGTTAATTAGTAGCGACTTATCTATATTATTGCTCTGATTATACTTATCTATTTCGGCCTGGCGATTTTCCAGGTAAGGGGCGATAAGGCTTATCTTTTTTAATTTTTCTATATCCTCGTTATTCAGGAATTTAACTGAGTTCTGTTTGATAAGCACCGATCTTTTAATTCGCCTTCCCGGGGATTCCTGCATGCCTCTCCAGTTATGAAAAGAATCTGAGATGAGACTATAAGTAGGAATCGTGGTATACGTATTATCCCAGTTCTGAACCCTAACCGTAGCCAGGTTAATTTCGGTAACCGTTCCATCTGCTCCAAATTTTTCGAAGGTGATCCAGTCTCCAATTCTTACTATATCATTAACCGAAACCTGTATGGAGGCCACCAATCCTAGGAGGGTGTCTTTAAAGATCAATAAAATAACTGCAGAAGCAGCACCAAGGGAAATTGCAAATCCTACCACAGATTTTCCGGTGATCTCAGAGAAAATGAACATTAGACCAATGATCCAGATAAAGATCATGATCACCTGGCTAAAACTTTCCAGGGGTTTATCGTTGAATTCTGGCCTGGTCTTGAGGTAATTTCTGGTGGACCTAAGAATACTTCTAAAGATCCAGATAAGAAGAATAATCACGTAAATTTTAAAGAGGAAATAGAATACCTCCAGAACATCGTGAAATTCAGAAAATATGAGCGGAAAAATTTTATAAATA
This sequence comes from Christiangramia sp., assembly GCA_041580575.1. GTDB lineage: Bacteria > Bacteroidota > Bacteroidia > Flavobacteriales > Flavobacteriaceae > Christiangramia. The sequence goes on along the minus strand of JBFGDP010000097.1, from coordinate 3,749 downwards.
ACAAATAATGGCACAAACCTTCCCACATACCGGGGGAAATTACTTTTGATAAGAAAATCATCAAACGTAGTTCTTGTTTTATTAGTGAAAAGTTTAAAGGTTTCAATAATAAAATGTTTGAGTAGGTAATTTATTCCCAGAATCAACAGGGTAAGCACGAAGAGGTTTATAAGGAGATTCAGGTACAAGGCAAAAGTCGCATTCATGCCATGTGCCACAAAGAACTCTTCAAAAAAACAGATAAGGTCTGTAAGTTGTTTTTCCACATCCATGGATTAAAGATATTTATTTTCAACATAGAAAGGTCCAAACGGCAGAACCGAACATCCAAAAATAATAGCCACCTGAGATAGGCTCCAGCGCATGGGTTTTATAAGTAATAGACCCCCCAAAATATAAGCCACAAAAAGAATTCCATGAGCCATACCTACCTGTTGTACCATAGCGGGCATTTCAAATATATATTTTAAGGGCATGGCTATAAACAGAAGTAGTAAAAAAGAGATTCCTTCCAGAATACTTATCCATTTAAATAGCTTAACCTGGTTCTTTAGGGACATATCATTTAGTTTAAACTTGCACAAATATAAATGATTACAAAGACATGACACGGGCTATATTATGAACCTTTAAGAGGTTTTTATTAAAATTTGGAAGTGGCGCTCAAGGCATTTTTATTAATTTGCGCTCGTAAAATAAATATATGAGTTCTAAAAGAGTTTTGGTTACCGGTGGACTTGGTTTTATAGGTTCCCACACGGTAGTTGCCCTTCAGCAGGAAGGATATGAAGTTGTGATCATCGATAACCTTTCTAATTCGTCCATAGATGTTCTGGGAGGAATTACCCAAATAACCGGGAAAACTCCCGAATTCGAAAATATTGATCTAAGAGATAAGATTGCGGTGAAGAATTTCTTCGAGCAATATGAAGATATCGAAGATGTAATTCATTTCGCTGCCTCCAAAGCAGTAGGGGAAAGTGTAATGAATCCTTTGTTATATTATGAAAACAATATAGCCACCCTGGTTTATCTGCTACAGGAATTAAATAAATTAGAAAAATCAAGATTCATTTTTAGTTCTTCATGTACGGTTTACGGGCAGGCAGATGAATTGCCAATTACTGAAAATGCCCCGGTTAAAAAAGCTGAATCCCCTTACGGAAATACTAAGCAGATCGGGGAGGAAATCATTCAGGATTCATGCAAAACCAATTTGAACTTTAAGGCCATCGCGCTTCGATATTTTAATCCTATTGGCGCGCACCCAACTGCTGAAATTGGAGAGTTACCCATTGGTACACCACAGAACCTGATACCTTTTATTACTCAAACGGCTATTGGTAAACGTAAAGAATTATCAGTATTTGGAAATGATTACCCTACAGAAGATGGTACTGCGATAAGGGATTATATTCATGTAATGGATCTGGCTGAAGCTCACGTGCAGGCATTAAAAAGATTAATTGGTGGTGAAGAGAATAGCAACTATGAGGTATTCAATCTCGGGACCGGAAAAGGAAATTCGGTTTTAGAAGTTATAAGGTCTTTTGAAAAGGTTTCTGGTCAAGATCTGCCTTATAAGATTGTTGGAAGAAGAGAGGGAGATATTATTGCAGCTTATGCAGATACTACCAAAGCAAACCTAGAATTAGGATGGAAAGCAAACAGGTCGCTGGACGATGCCCTGGAAAGCGCATGGAAGTGGCAGCAGGTGGTTCAGGAAAAAGAGGCGAAGAATAATTAAATCTTGCAAAAAATGTGAAATAAAAAAAGACCGGTAGTTCCGGTCTTTTTTTATACTTATCTAAGATCTTATTTACTTCCGTTTACCAGAAATGCATGAATCACACCGGGCAACCATCCTAAAGCCGTTAATAACAAACTTATTAGAAAAGTTACTCCGAGACCATGTTTTAAAAATACTGCCAGTGGAGGTAATAAAATGTTTAAAATAATTGTTAGTAAAGACATATCTAATTTTTATTGGTTAAAAATTGAAATAAGGCTAAAAACCCTATTTTTTAATATACCTTACTAAATTATAATTTATCGCAGCTATGACCGTGAGCCTTATGAAAAGTTTAGTTTTATTATAAGAAAAGCGTTAAACCATTTCAAAAATGACAAGTGCATATAAATAGAACCTGGCATATCTGAGTAAACCAAAGATGAGATAACTGGAGAATGGGAATTTTATAATTCCGGCAGCGATACTGGTCATGGCAAACGGTATTGGAAGTAAGGCACCTACAATAATTAGAAAACCGCCCCATTTACGAGTATTTTTTATATGCTTGGCCATTTTCAATTCCATGGCTTCGTGAACAGAAGGAATTTTAGTGATGCCTACTCCAATATAATAGGATACTATACCACCTAAATAGGAGGCTGTTGCCAGAAGAGTTAAATAGATTAGAGGGCTAACAGATTTACCGGCCCAGGCAATAAATAATTCAGGGGGTACCAGGCCTAAAAGCGATTCAGATAAAAAGAATATGGAGAGCACCTCGACTGGAGCATAGGTTTCGGTGATTAACACCAGCATTTCCTCGATATCCAGCAGATAATGATCAATAGCCCAAAGAGCTCCAACAAAAAGTACAATGGGTAATACCGCCTTTTTTAAGCTATTCCATACAAAAGAATAGAATCCGGTATAATTGTAATATTGGTGCAACAAACGTATCCGCGACTTCTTTTTAGATTTCGCTCTATCTTTCATTAATCCTTCTGTTTAAAGCTATTTAGAATACCTGTTTTTGAAGTAGGGTATGCGGCACTCAAATCATTGTTTAATAATCTTCCCCGGCGTGCTCTTTTAAAGCTTTCACATATTCCCGAAGCTCCATTTCATTAAGCTTGTTATCATGCTCTGCCATAAGAGAAAGCATATATTCCAGACTCTCCTGACCGGTTACCTCTTCAGTTTCAATAGCTTCGGTCTCTTCGGCTCCTTCCTCAACTTCTAGAGGCTCATCATCTGGTATCGCGATAAGAAAATCTTCGTGTTCTCCAATATGTTCATAAGTCAATCTGGTCACCTTGGCCAATAATGGTATATTTTCCTCAACTACAAATCTCCTCAATTCCTTAAGGTCTTCTACAATGGTATTCGTGATAATCCCGTTACGCATGAGGTCACGCTGAATCTTGTTGAGTAATTTTTGTGCTTTGATGTTTTCCAAGGTATCCTGATTAATTTAGTTAGTACTGGCCTGGTGAAAAGGTAATTCTAAAACAAAGAATTTTTTCCGAGCACAAAGTTAGTTTTTTTAGGTTTCTAGAAAAGCGTTTTACTATGTTTTATAAAGTATTTAACCTTTAAAATTAACAGAATCTTAGAGCTTTTAATTTCAAGAGGATAGGCGTCTTTAGTAGCTTTATGCTTCAAAAATTAAATTATGAGTACAGAAAATAAAACAGCGCTGATTACTGGAGGAAGTAAAGGCATAGGATATGGCGTGGCGAAATCGCTTTTACAGATGGGTTATAAGGTAGCAGTCACCAGTAGGTCTCTTTCGTCGGCAGAAAAAGCAGCCGATAAACTGGGTAATCATGGCGAAATAATTGGCCTGGAGGCAGACGTAAGGGATTTCGAAAGCCAGAAAAAGGCTGTACAGCAGTTAATGGAGAAATGGGGAAGGCTGGATGTGCTTGTGGCCAATGCCGGAATAGGTAATTTTGGCTCAGTAGAAGATCTTAGTGTTGAAGATTGGAATGATACTATAGACACGAATCTTAATGGC
>JBFGDP010000096.1:0-8907 GCA_041580575.1 Christiangramia sp. | reverse complement strand
TTTCCGAAGATATTAGCGATTGCGACGTACTTCTGGGAGTAAAAGAGGTGCCCATCCCAAATTTGATACCTGAAAAAAAGTACTTTTTCTTTTCTCATACCATCAAAAAACAGCCATATAATCGTGATTTGCTTCGCGAGATCCTGAAACGAAATATTGAACTATACGATCACGAGGTGGTTACCAATGAAAAGAAGGCACGGCTTATAGGATTTGGACGTTATGCCGGCCTGGTAGGTGCTTATAATGGAATTCGCGCGATAGGAATTAAGGAAGATAGCTTCGAATTGCCTAAAGCAGAAAGTCTGCCAGACCTGAAATCAATGCTGGCAGAACTTGATAAGATCAAATTGCCTAATTTTAAATTTGTATTAACCGGTAGCGGCAAGGTTGCGCACGGAGCAAAAGAGATCCTGGATCACCTTAATATTAAAAAAGTAGAAAATGAGGAATATCTGGCGAATGAATTTAATGAGCCTGTATATAGCCATATCGATGTGTTGGATTATGCCAGGAGAAAGGATGGAGCTACCGGAAGCCGCAAGGAATTTTATAAGGTGCCCGAGAATTATGAATCAGATTTCATGAAATTTGCGAAGACCAGCGATGTATTTATTGCCGGTCATTTTTATGGTCAGGGCGCTCCGGTATTTTATACCAGAGAAGATATTCAGCTTAAAGATTTCCGTATCAAATATGTGGCAGATATATCCTGCGATATAGCAGGTCCTGTTGCCAGCACCATTCGGCCTTCTACCATTGCCGAACCATTTTATGGCTATGATCCTGAGACCGGAGCCGAAACCGATTTTCGAGACCCTAAAGCGATCACTATCATGGCCGTAGATAATTTACCCTGTGAATTGCCTAAAGATGCCAGTGAAGGATTTGGTGAAATGTTTCTAAAGAATGTGATCCCGGCTTTTTTCAATAATGATAAAGATGGTGTACTAGGAAGAGCAAAAATGACTGAAAATGGAAAGCTGACTCCATTATATTCCTATTTGAAAGATTACGTTGACGGTACCGCGTAAATATTTCTGATGTACTCCAATAGGAGACAGGTGAAAAGTCCAAGGCTGTAAGCCAGCAGATCCCAAACTGAAAAACTGCTACCAAGAATGATCATCACTATTTTAGGTGGCTGGTACTGCAGAACCTTTACAATGTTGATAAGCTGGAAAAATTCGACCGCGAAAGAGAATAAAAATACTGTGACCAAAGCTTTGAAGACAGAGAGTTGGCTTATCGCCATTAGGAAACAATAAATCAGGATCACCACCAGGAAATCTCCCAGGTAAGGCCTGATGAAATCATCCTGAATATAAGCTGCTATAAAGATCTCGATGATCAGGAGGATGATAAATCCAGACCAATAGTATATTCTTTTATTCCTTTTCAAATTCATCTTTGCTCCATAAAGTCGGTGCGATATCTTTTAAGTTTTGAGAAAATAACCCGCCTGTTTTCAATCTAAAAATTCTTCAATTTCAATTATGCTTGCGCGGTCTTCTTCAAATTTTATTACCAAAGTATAAAATTTCCATCCCATGCCGTGTCCTTCATTTCCTGGATAAAATCGTCAAATAGTTATACCGTCATCGTTAATTCCCTGGCTGGAATTTGGAGAACCCAGCATTTCAATAATTTCGAATTTTCTCTTTCCAGTTAAAATACCATTTTCGACCAGTACTGTGCTCATTTCATGTCGGCGATGTATGTTTTCGCTCCTACTTTCCTGGTTGAAATCCCGTACTGGGTGATTTTCATAAAAAATCAATTTGAAAATAATAACTACCAAACAATTATAAATCACTGGGAATAGTAAAATTCCAGTGATCATAGTGAAAGAGATTTAGATTTTTCCATTTATTTCTAAGTATTCAATACAAGGTTAACAAAATACAGCCGGCGGCCAATATTAGTACTGGCCAACCGGCATAGAGTGTACTAAAACTGTTTTCATGATAATCTTTCATAAAACCTGCTTAATAATTGTTCCAGTCTATCTTTCTTGAAACATACATGATTCCGCCCAGGATAAGAAACAAGCCAATACTTCCTACTAGAAGGGCATAACTCTCCAGCTGAATGATCACATAAATGAAAGAATACAGAGCCAGCAGAGATACCCCAATAAAAACAGGGAATTTCCAGTCCTTTAAAATATTTTTTGAATATAAACTGATCATAAGTATGACCGAAATGCCGGCAAGCAGATAGGCTTTTAGAAAACTGCTGTGTTCAGAAATCGAGATGAGTAAAGTATAGAACATTACGAGTCCAAGCCCGATCATTAGATATTGAAATGGATGGATTGGGATTCTGCTTAGCGTTTGGATCAGGAAAAATACGAGAAAGGTGAGGCCAATCACGAGAAAACCATATTTTGTGGCTCTTTCGCTTTTTTGATATTCATCTACCGGGATCATGAAATTAACGCCAAAAGCATATTCTGAAAGTTCAGGAAGATTATCTCTGAAGCTTTGCGGAAAGGGTCTGTTGATGTCCAGGATTTTCCATTTCGCATCAAATCCCTCATCCGTCAATTTATTCTTGTTATGTGGCAGAAAACCACCAGTAAAACTATTTGTTTTCCAGTCTGATTTAATCTCTGCCTCAGTGGTTTTTCCAACAGGTACAAACGAGATCTCAGAACTTCCGTTTACAGAGATTTGCATATTAAAGCTAATAGCCTTTTCTAAAGGAAGGTCTATTGGTTTTAAAACTTCACTTTCCATAAGATACAGGCTTTGATTCGCAGATGGCTGCGTATTATTTTGCTGGTATCTGGAATTAAAAGCATATTCAGAATTACCAATTTCAATATTCATTTGCTCATTAACACCTTTGAGATTGGAAGTATTAAAAATAATGCGCGCTTTGTCCCAGAGGATATTTTCTACTGAAATGTCTTCATTGCGGAAATCTGGTGCTGAAAAGCTTCCGCTAATTTTCGTCTTGCTTTTGTAGACCGCGGTTTTATAAATGCCACGCTTCTTGATCTCAGGATTTATATTGGATTCGATTTTCAACTTATCCGGAAAAAAGTAGAAATACTCTATTTCCTTAATACTCTCGGTGATGATCCCTCTCTGAGAATTCGTTATTTGTTTCTCGCGAAACCTGCGGTATGGAACTCTTAAGACAGGGCCATACATTATCACAGCATCACCCCATTTATCATTGATCTCTGACACAATATTTTCTTGTCTTTCTGCCCTTTCTCTTATTAGATCCTGAACCATGAAAAGAGGAATTAGTAAAATGAGGCTGAGAATTCCTATGATGAACATTCTGGCGGTGATGGAGTTCTTTAACCAGTGAATTATTCGGTTTGTATTGGGATTTGATGATTGATTGTTCATTTTTTGATTTTTGAATGATTAGTGATGATGGTTTACGGGTTATGGATGAGCATGATCCATCGCTCTTATTTCATTTTTATATTTATGGGGAAGGATAAGCTCTTTTAGCAACCAGTCCAGGTTTATATATCGGCTAATTTTATAGCATACGATCAATGGACTTAGAAAAGAAATATTCCGCAACATTAATAGCCGCCTTACTTTTTTAGGGGAAATAAGGATCTGTGTTTCTAGAAGTAGCCTATACCTAACCCAGCCCAGATGTTTTGAATATTCCCTGTAAAGATCTTTGGTGTATTCACCATAAATAAGATGTTGTTCCAGGTGATTCTTCCTCATTTTTTCAAAGGCTGAAAATGTCTCAGGAAGGTCCTTAAGATGCATGGCTTTTCCAACTCTGAAAAAGACGTCGAAAACCTCTGTCTTTTCATTAATATCCAGTTTTCTTTCAAGTATTTCATAAGACCTGATGGAATAATCTATAAGCATAAAAAGTACATCCCGGTAAGCCCAATCTGGAATATCTGCACCGCGTTTAGATTCCACTGAAGCGTGGATTTTATTCATGCTTTCAATAGCAGATAAAGCAGGCTGCTTTTCTGCAAAGACTATTTTCCTGGCATATCCAACGGTAGAAAATAATCTTTCCAATGGGTCTTTAGGTAAACGTCCCGTATAATAAAGCCAGTCAACAGCTTTATTCAAGGCAAACTCAGCGGATGCCCCGGCGAAAATGAAAAGGATCGTGTCACTTTTACCCCAGATTTCCCTAACTATCGAATCTTTTTTTACAAAGCCATCCATTTTTTAATTTTTGATTTTTGACCGCGAACATCTAACTACCGGCCAGGGGAGTCCCGAATATTCCCACGGCCAGTTCAGCCCAGATCAAAAGAAATACAGCCAGAATAATCCCGCTCACAATGATCCGGTTCTTTGTATCGGGGATCTTTCTTAGTGCCAGGTCAATTAAAAGCCCAGTCCCAAAAAGTAAGAGTCCCATGATCAGGAAATCGAACCCAGACCAGTTAACTTCACTGCTAATTTGCATCGCGGTAAAAGGGATCAATAAAATGGCTCCAACGATGAGCAGGATTATAAAGATTCTAGATATTTTCATAATGATTGATTTAAATTGACTTTAGTTAATCTAAGTACTTTGAATTTCAAAGTGAATAGATAAAAAAAATATAATTCTGTATCTCTTATTCTTTTTTGTAGAGGTCATTGCTATTATGTAGCAATTTCTCAAGGGCATCCAGATGTTCCTGAAACGCTTTTTTGCCTTTCTCAGTAGCGATATAACGCGTATTGGGCTTTCTGTTTATAAATGATTTTTCAACTTTAATATATTTCTGTTTTTCCAGCGCTTTGGTATGACTTGCAATGTTACCATCTGTAGCGCCCAAAAGTTCCTTCAGGCTTTTAAAATCGGCATATTCATTCACCATCAATACACTCATGATCCCAAGACGGATCCTATGATCAAAAGCTTTATTTATATTACTTATAATGTTTTTCATTCAGCACTTTTTCTATCATACTTATTATGCATCCAGATGCCATAAATAATATGAAAGAGTCCAAACCCAACCGCCCAGAAATACAATCCATAACCTATAAACTGAGTAGCAATAAGTCCCAGAACCAAATTGGCATATCCAAGGCTTCTGAGATCTGCAAAGGTATACTTACTGGCATGGATCAACGCCAATCCATAGAAAATAAGCATACATGGTGCAATCAATCCTATAAGACCGTATTGTAGCAAAACCAGGCAAAAAAGGCCACCGGCAAGCAATGGCGCAAAGAAATTCACTACTAATCTTTTGCTGGTACTATCCCATATTTTCTGGCCATTTTTCCTGGCTTTACGGGTGGTTAAATAAATTGCAGTGCCAATCGCAAGTATTAGAACGGCCACAGCGACCGCTACTAATTGATTCATTAATTCTGCAGTTATATGACCGGTGGTCACCAGATCATTGTTTTCAAAATAAGCCGGTGTGCCGTCACTAAGTAGCATTTTTGCAATGATGGCTCCTATGATCGCATAGCATCCTGCAAATACCCCTGCCAGCCCACTCAGGGAAATAAAACGGGAGGAGCGATGCATCATTTGTTTGATCTCACTAAGATCCTGAAGATACTTTTCGTTTTTCATTATAAAGTACTTTGAAATACAAAGTAAATCAAAAAACTTTGATTACAGATGATTTATTTCAAAAACTATGAATTGATTTTGAGATCTGGCGTTTATTCCGAACTTTATAAAAACTTCAATTTTATGCGAATTATATTTCTATTAATTGGGCTTTTCCTCATTCAAACTGAACTTACAGGCCAGGAGATTACGATCATGACCTACAACATCAAGTATGCTAATGAAAACGATGGTGAGAACAGCTGGTCTAAGCGAAAGGACTGGATAGCAGATCAGGTCCAATTCTATGAGCCGGATATATTAGGGGTACAGGAAGCCGTTAAATCTCAACTGGACCATTTTACTCGTAAAATTGATTCATACAAAGTGATTGGAGTTGGTAGGGAAGGAGAAGATAAAGGTGAATTCAGTGCCATTTTATATAAATATGAAAAATTTGAAGTCCTGGATTCTGATACTTTCTGGCTTTCGCAAACACCGGGAAAAATAAGTAAAGGCTGGGATGCAGATTATAACCGGATATGTACATATGGCTTGTTTCAGAATAAAGAAACAACTGAAAAATTCTATGTTTTCAATACACATTTTGATCATGTAGGAGATATAGCAAGACTTGAAAGTTCCAAGCTTATCATTAAAAAAATAATAGAATTAAATAATGAGGAATTTCCAGTTTTTCTCTTGGGGGATTTTAACCTGGAACCGGATAATGAAGGGATAAGAATTATCCTGGATCATCTTGAGGATTCTAAACAAGAAGCAGATTTTACATTCGGGCCTTCAGGAACATATAACGGATATAATTTTGCTGAACCGGTTACCCGGCGAATCGATTATATATTTGTAAATGACAAAGTTGAAGTAAAAAAACATGCTGTACTAAGCGATTCTCAAAACCTGAAATACCCTTCAGATCATTTCCCGGTAATTATCACGGCTAAAATAAAGGATTAAAAAATTTTAATTTCTAAATCAATACCTGATAATAGAACATGAAAAAAGCCCTAATTATAGGGCTTTTTAAGTTTATATATCCAGTCTTGGATCGTTGGGATCACTTGGTTTATCGGGTTTGTGTAAATTCTCAGGGTCATTAAAATCTTTCTTTGGTTTAACAGGATCTGAATGACTGCTGGATTTTGAAGTGTCTACCGCTTTATCCTCTCTAAATCTCTGAATAATCTCCTTAAAATGTTCACCGGCAGCATCGCGACCACCCAGTCCATAACTTAGTGCTACGGCTACGGCAATAGCTCCCAAAATTAGTCCAAAGGCTAATTCTACTATTTCATTCGCAATTCCCATTGTTCTTAATGCGATCGCCAGGAACAGCGCCAGAGAGGCCCATCTTACCACACTTGCAATAAAGGTATTATTCCTGGAGCGAGCCATGGTATTGTAAATTACCAGGGAAATATAATTACCTACAGCCAGGATGATCAATCCAAAAATTATCTGGCCGGTTAATTCGAGGATCTGGTCTAAAGTCTCGGTTAATTGATCTAAGCCTAATAATTCAACCGCGGTAATGATTCCAAAGAAAACCAGGAAGAAATAAATAAGGTTAGCTACGATCTTTGAAAGAGACTGGTTAGCCCCGATCATATTATGGATCTGGATCTTTTCTGCCGCACGGTCCAGCCCCATACTTTTAAAAAGATCTTCCAGAAAATTCGCCAGGTATCTTCCTCCCCAGATGAAAACTCCTAATATAAGACCAGCGATGATGATATTACCCAGCATAGCGGTAAAGTCATACAGGATATCATTGGCGGGCTGTGATATCGCCTCCATCTGAAGGGCGTTGAACGCCTGAATAAGAAAAGGGATGAAAATAACCAGAAAAACTACTTTTTTAAGAATATCGATGATCTTAGAGGTATCTTTAAACCCTGTCTTATCGATCCATCTGTCTAAGAAATTCCCACTTATTCCTATAAGGTTAGATACAAATTTTGCCAGGATATATCCTATAAAACCTATAAGAATCGCGCCAATGAGATTTGGTATGAAACTAAGGAATTCATCGACCATATTTTCCAGAGGTCCAAGCACCTGTTCAACTCCCAGGATTTCCAAGACCACCAGAATCACTACGATCATTATGATATAATAGGCAATATTGCCCAGGAACACGTTAGTATCCCCCACATCGCTGCGCCCGAAAACCCGTTCGTCCCATTGGGTCTTTTTGAGCAATCGAACGATCAATGATTTAATGCCTTTGGCTATTAACCAGCCAACAAATAAAACTAAAAGGGCTCCCAGCAAATCCGGCAAAAAATTAGCTACCTGGTCTGCAAATTGTTCCAGTTGATTTCTCATTATAGTATTGTTTTTAGTTAGTTATACCAATTTAAGGAGAAATAACCGCGGTTACTTATTGATTAACAATTGTTTAGATATTCAAAGTCGGTCGGGAAATAGGTTTGAACACCTAACGCTTACCTCGAATAATATATAAAGTTATTTATTTCACCACCCAAAGAGGAATCTGGAGTCGATTATTAAAAAGTTCATCGGTTACACTGCCTACAAGAAGTGAGGAAAATACGTTGCCGCCTTTATCTGCAACCACCAGGAGATCTGCACCCTGTTTTTTTGTTTCCATGATCAGTCTTTCAGCAATACTTACATCGCGCCCTCTAATCACTTTGAGATCGCAACCGCTAATCTTATTTTTGGAGATGAATTTTTCGAATTTTTCCTGGGTATGTTTTTCGATCTTAGGGATCATCTCTTCTTTATTTAAATAAGGGGTGAATTGGACCGGTACATTGAAGATATTCACCGCGGTGACCTTAGCCTTTGTGATTGTGGCGAGCATCGAGGTCAATTGAAACACCTTAGCCGATTCTTTTGAAAAATCTGTACCTGCCCAAATATTGCGAAGGGAGGGAGCGGCTTCAGATGGAACAGAGAGAATATCACATTTTAAAAGGCGCATCAATTTTTCTGAAACTATCCCGGTTCCTTTGTTTTTTGATTTATTTCCCACTACCACCAGGTCTATGGAATACTTATGCACTACATAATTAATAAGAGATTCAGTATAGGGATCTTCAGATATAAGGACTTCAAAAGGAGTGTCTGACTCAAAATGAGTGGATACTTTTTCATCCAGTTCGTCACTAATTAAATTTTCCAGGTCCAATTCTTTCAGGTGTTCCTGGAATAGTTCAGAGATCTCATATTTTTTGATGTTATGTACAAAATAGATCTTCTCCGGTTGCAAGGTCCTGGACAGAAATGAAGCATACCGGATTAGGTCATTATCTGTCGAGGTGAGATCCAGGGCTATAAGAATCTTAGCAATACTTTTCATGATGAACTATTTTTTCTCTGACTTTGGTAAATTCCTTTTATTCACTATAT